>JAJDZL010000156.1 GCA_022824665.1 Gammaproteobacteria bacterium
GAAGTAAAAATTGACAATACCCGCAGACATGCCGCTTTGCGAGGCTACCTTGGAAAGCGTCACACTGGATAGTCCGTGTTCGGCGATTGTTTCGATGGTCGCGGCGATCAATTGCTGCCGGCGAATTGTACTGTCGCTTGGATGCTTGCTCATTTTTTAAATTGTACGAATATACAATCAGTAATATGTTTATTCAAAGTATTTGTATGATTATACAATCTTGAACTGCGACAGGATGCAGCTTCTTATGTGGTTTGCATATCAGAAGTGCCGGACAACCGATTATGTTGAAAAAAAAGCGTACTGCGGCGTTGTCATCAACTGCTGCAGCACGCTTGGGATTTTTGTGGCTGAGTAGCCCTTTATGCTGAACCTCAGCCCTTGAACTAACTCATATTCTGAAGGTCGCGGTATACGTCGTTCAGTGATTCGCCGAGCGCGTCAAACAGGTCGTGCACCTGCGCTTCAGTAATGATGAGCGGCGGGCAGATGCCAACCGTATCGCCGGACGGAAGCGCTCTTAAAATAAGACCGTGTTCCAGGCATTTCTGATAAACTTGCAGAGCCACTTTGAGCGAAGGATCATACGATTCTTTGCTTTGTTTGTCGGCTACAAGTTCGACTGCACCGATTAGGCCGGCACCCCTGGCTTCACCAACCAATGGATGCGAATCCAACTGTTTCAAACGCTTTTGGAAAGGTTCCATCACTTGCCGTACATGGCCCATGGTGTCTCGTTCTTCATAAATCTTGAGTGTTTCAAGTGCGACTGCTGCTGCAACCGGGTGTCCGCCGTAGGTATAGCCCGTTCCGAATACGCCGTGCCGGTTGCTTGCTTCGGCAATGACCGTAAATATTTCCTCAGAGATCATCTTGGCGCCGATCGGAATATAGGCAGATGACAATTGTTTGGCGCAGGTCACCATATCCGGGGCTTCGATACCATAAGTGTCGCATCCCCAGGGATTGCCGGTTCGTCCGAATCCATTGATCACTTCATCTGCAATCAGCAAAATGTCGTACTTTCTGAGGACTTTTTGAATTTTTTCAAAGTAGGTTTTAGGCGGTGGTATGACGCCACCGGCACCCATCAGCGGTTCTGCAATCATCGCGGCAATCGTATCCGGGTCTTCTTCCAGAATCAGCTGTTCGAGCTCCTCGGCACGTCGAGTCGCAAATTGTTCTTCGGTTTCGCTGTCTTCGCCAAATCGGTAGAAGTGCGGTGTACCGGTTTGTTTGAACCGCTCAAGCGGTGCGTCGAACGCCTCCTGAATGACTGGTATCGCGGTCAGGCTGGTACAGGCGACAGTGACACCGTGATACCCTCTGTGGCGGGAGATTATTTTTTTCTTATGCGGTCGATCAAGCGCATTGTTGTAGTACCAGGCCACTTTGATCGCTGAATCCACGGCTTCCGAGCCCGACGATACGAAGTAAGCTTTTGACATTGAATCAGGTGCGATTGAAATCAATCGTTCCGCCAGCTCTGAGACGACCGGTGCGGTACGGCCTGCGAAACTGTGGTTATAGGGCAGAGTCTCCAATTGCGCTTTGGCTGCTGCAACCAGGCGCGGTTCGCTAAAGCCTAAAGAAGTGCACCAAAGTCCCGCCAAGCCTTCGATAAATTTATTGCCGTGTTCATCCCAAATGTAGATTCCTTCCCCATGAACATAGGTTTTGGGACCAGTCTGCTGATGGACAATGTGATTGGTATATGGGTGCAGATTGGATCGAATGTCCATTTCTGCGACAGATGGTAGTGCCATAACTAGTGCCTCACAAAACTTAATATGATTGTAGATGGAATACGTTTAAACGAAAGAATCTGCAACAGAATCCTTACGCATTCTAATGAACTCATCGAGTGCCTGTTCAACTGATTGATCAATTTCAGGCGGTTGATAGTTTTCCAGCATCTTTTTCCAGATTCCGTTAGCCCGTTGGGTTGCATCCTGGCTGCCGTCTGCTTCCCACTGTTCAAAACTGTTGTTGTCTGCAACGGATGAACGGAAAAACGCAGTTTCGAAATTAGCCTGTGTGTGAGCACAGCCCAAAAAGTGACTGCCCGGTCCGACTTCGTACAGGGCACTCAGTCCCTGACCATTTTCTGACGTATCGATGCCATTGAGAAAAGTCTGCAGAACACCTGCCTGATCAGCATCGAGGATAAACTTTTCGTACCCCATCACCAGGCCGCCTTCCAGCCAGCCGGCCGTATGCAACATGAAATTAACGCCGGCGAGCATTGCCGCCTGCAATGTATTGGCTGATTCATAGGCTGCCTGGGCATCTGGAATCTTGGCAGCACAAAGGCCGCCGCCGCTGCGAAAGGGGACATTGAGTCGCCGGGCCAGCTCTGCACAGATAAATAGCACCATCGATGGTTCCGGTGTGCCAAATGTGGGGGCACCCGACTGCATGGACATTGAACTGCTGAAAGTGCCAAATATCACGGGTGCTCCGGGCCGCACCAGTTGAGCAAAGGCCATTCCGGCCATCGCTTCAGCGAGAATTTGGGTGCAGGTGCCAAGGACAGTCACGGGCGACATTGCGCCGGACAGAATAAAGGGTGAGATGACGGTGCCCTGTCCATGTTTCGCGTACACTTTGAGCGCAGCCAGCATGGTGTCATCGAATGTCATCGGGGAGTTGACATTGATCAGTGAAACGATGCAGGGATTATTGTCGACGAATTCATCGCCGAACACAATTTTTGTCATGTCGACAGTGTCCTGCGCACGCTCGCCGCTGGTCACCGAACCCATGTAAGGCTTGTCGGAATACTTTATGTGCGAGTAAACCATGTCCAGATGCCGTTTGTTCACCGGCAGATCCACCGGCTCGCAGACCGTTCCCCCAGAGTGGTGAAGGGCTGGCGACATATAGGTGAGTTTGACAAAATTCCGAAAATCCTCAATCGTTGCGTAGCGCCGCCCTTCGTCAAGGTTGCGAATAAACGGCGGGCCGTAAGCCGGCGCAAAAACTGCCGTATCTTTGGATATGTGAACGCTTCGCGCGGGATTTCTGGCGTATTGAGTGAACGCCGACGGCGCACTTGTCTGAATAATTTCGCGCAGCATGCCAGCTTCGAACCGCACTCGTTCACCGTCGACGGATGCGCCTGCCTTGCGCCAGATGTCCAGCGCTTCGGTGTCGTCGCGAAACTCGATGCCAATTTCCGCCAGCACGCGCTCGGCGTTGTCTTCAATTAACTGCAGCGTTTCATCGGGTGCAACGCGATACACCGGAACTTTGCGTTTGATGTATGAGACGCTCTGCACCGCACTTCTTGTACGTTCAGCTTTGCGTGCAGCCCGCCCTCCGGAGCGGGTTCTTCGTGAACTCATATGAGTTGGCTCCTGTTAAGTGTTTCGTTCGATTTTACGTGGTCTGGGGAATCTGAGCGAGCGTCTGTAGGGATAGACATCTTCCAGAGTGCCTGCCTGAATCAGTTGTTGTTTTTCGCGCCAGAATTCGGCTGTCATCAGGTCCCCATGAAGTTCGGCAAAGTGGTTTCTAATCAGTGGATGGACCAGAAAATACCGTTCAAATTCTTCCGGGAACACATCGTCTTCACCGACCGAAAACCACGGCTCTTGTGTCATATCGTCAAACGGATCTGAGGATTGCGGGAATTTCCTGATCTTGCACTCATCAAGGTAGCGAATCTCATCGTAGTCATAAAAGACGACTCTTCGATTTCGGGTTACACCGAAGTTTTTAAGCAGCATGTCGCCGGGAAAAATATTTGCTGCAGCCATCTCCTTGATGGCATCTCCATACCCTCTGGCAAAATATTTTGTTTGTTCTTCATCATCGAAATTTTGCAGGTATAGATTTAGCGGGATCATTCTGTGTTCGATATAAACATGCTTTAACACCACAATGTCGTCTTCCACGATGATTGAGCGCGAGCAGGTGTCCTGTAGATTCAACAGCAGCTCTTCATCAAAACGAGCCAGTGGCAGGGCGACCTCAGAGTACTCCAGGGTGTCGGCCAGCCGGCCAACCCGATCATGCTGCTTGACTAGGCGATACTTTTCAATTACTGTTGAACGCGACAATTTTTTTGGCGGTTCGAATGAGTCCTTAATCAGTTTGAAAACATAGCGATAAGACGGTAACGTAAACACCATCATGACCATGCCGCGAGTGCCGGGTGCTTCGATAAAAAGGTCTGAAGAGTGAGACAGGTGATGCAGAAAATCCCGGTAAAACTCGGTTTTCCCCTGTTTATGGAACCCGATCGCGGAATAAAGGTCAGCTTTACTCTTGGCAGGCAGTATGCCCATGAGAAAATTCACAGTTGCCGATGGCACCTGTGTATCGACCATAAAGTATGCCCTGGAAAATCCAAAGATTGCATCGATATCAGATGGGTCCAGAATCAGGGCATCAACGTAGAGACTGCCTTTCTCGTTATTGAGTATCGGAACCACAAATGGCGTTGTCTGGTAATCATTGATGACCCGTCCGATCAAATATGCCGCCTTATTCCTGAAGAACAAAGACGACAGAACATCAATCTGAAAATTCAATGACTCTGAGCGCTTGTCCTTCGGGATAACCTGACCAAGATGGGCCAGTATCTGTCGTACATCGTAGGTCAGATTTTCGTATCCGATATTGAATTTGAGGTCATTTAGAATGTTGATAACGGTGTTGCGAAATCCTGCGGTGCCCGGGTAATAGGATCGGTAAATGGGCTGGTCTGCCTGTATGTATTCGTTCGATACCGACGAGCGAACAAAGATGTGATTGTTCTTGTAGTAGCGTCGGTCAAACAGTTTACAGAAAACTGAGTTGTAAAAGGTTTCGGCAAGTTCCGGTTGTTTGTGTTCCAGCAGCATGCTGATATAGCGAATTTTGACGTCTTCCCAAAGTGGCTTATCCAATGCGGAAATGCTGAGCTTGGTGCGTAGAATTTCGACAGTTTCCTTGATTCTGGAATCATAGAAATGAATTCTTTGGCGCGCAGCTTCGCGAGCCTCATGCCACTCGGCGTGTTCGAAGCGCTGCTGGGCGCCTGAGGTTATTTCCTGGAACAGGGAAAAGTGTTTTTCAAAACCATCGAGTATGGTTCTCGCGATTTTTTGCGCCCGCTTTGGGCGGCTGCGCGCAAAGTCAGGCTTCCAGGAACTCTTTTCTGGAACTGAAGCCGGATCAAAATAAATTGTTTTGGCAGACTTGGCCACTATATGCTCGCAAATTGGAGGCTAACCGGGTAAAGAAATCAAGTAATCCAATTGCTTGGTAGAGCAGCTAAGATGTGCTTGAAAATTTCATTCATTTTATTCCGATGTCTGCGCAATTGCGCAGGTACTAACGAAATAATGACAGGACAAGGCTTTGTCCTAAAGTTCTCAATGAACCCGTCGTGAACATGAAAAACCAAGACGAATTGATGCTTTAGATTAATCTGAGCATTCGCAAAATGCAAATAAGTTTTATTGCGGATGCCATTGGTGTGTGTATTGTTGCGACGGTTTTCGAGATAAATTCACGAGCCAGCATGCATAATCGCTCAGACTTCAATTTTGCAAACGGTTAAGCTGGTTCGCTAGCAGCGGTCAAATTGCAAAAAAAATCAGTGCTTTTTAATGTAAATTATCGTGCTTATACTGGTTTATTGATGTGGTTCAGATGTACTCGGATTTTCGAGCCGTTCGCGTCGCAGTCGATTGAGTGCTGAGTCATTAACTTCGGGCAATTTAAATGGAAAAACACGCAAGAGTCGTCATCATCGGTGGTGGCGTTGTTGGAGTAGGGACCCTTTATCACCTGGCCAAAAAAGGCTGGAGTGATGTCGTTTTATGCGAACGCACTGAACTGACCGCTGGGTCGACATGGCATGCAGCGGGCTTGCTGCCACTGTTCAATATGAGCTATGCAGTGGGGCAGCTGCACAAGTATTCAGTTGATCTTTATAAATCACTTGAAGTGGAGACGGGGCAGGATGTCGGGTTTCATGTGACGGACAATTTAAGACTCGCCCGAACCCGGGACCGAATGGATGAGTACAAGAAGTACTGCGGGACTGCCAATACGATTGGCGTTCCATTTGAATTGATTACGCCCTCGGAAGTCAAGGATCTGTGGCCGCTGATCAACCCCGATGGACTAATCGGTGCCTTGTATCACCCCGATGATGGCCATATTGCACCGGTCGATGTGACCAATGCAATGGCAAAAGGTGCCCGCGACAGGGGTGCAAAGATTTATTTGCAGACTCAGGTCACTGGACTTTCGCGGACCCCAAGCGGTGAATGGCGAGTTGCGACCAATCAGGGAGAAATTGTTTGTGAGCATATTGTTTGCGCAACCGGCAATTATTCTCAGGATACAAGTCAACTGCTGGGTATATCCATACCTTCCATTCCAGTTCAGCATCAGTACATTGTCACTGATGTGGTGCAGGAACTTAAAGAATACCGGGAAAGCGGCGGTAAGGAACTCGCGGTGTTGCGCGAGTCCGATGCTTCCTATTACTTGCGTGAAGAACGAATGGGGTACATCCTGGGACCATACGAAAAAGGTGCTCCTGCTGTTTTTGCCGATGGTGTACCCGCGACTTTCGAGAAGGACTTGTTTCCTGGTGACCTGGACCGGCTAATGCCGCATGTGGAAGCAGCGATTAACCGGGTGCCATCGTTCGAGACCGCTGGCATCAAGGACATTGTCAACGGACCAATTGCCTATACACCGGATGGCAGTCCACTGCTTGGTCCGGCTTGGGATTTGCCCAATGTGTGGCTGAATGAAGGACATAGTTTTGGTGTAACTGCTGCCGGTGGAGCAGGGTGGCAGTTGGCTGAATGGATGGTCGAGGGCGAACCGCCAATTGATCTGTTGGCGGTCGACCCGCGGCGCTTTGGCAACTACGCGCGCGGCCCCTTTCTGGTCGCCAAGAATGAAGAAGCGTACGAAAATGTATTCACAATCCATTACCCTGATGAAGAACGACCCGCGTGCCGTCCGGCCAAAACCAGCCCCATTCATGACCGTTTGGACAACTTAGGTGCTGTGTGGGGACAGCGCTACGGTTGGGAGCGCCCGAACTGGTTCGCGCCCGAAGGTGTTGATCCGGTTGATGACTGGAGCTTTAGAAGATCAAAGTACTTTGAGCATGTTGG
>JAJDZL010000113.1 GCA_022824665.1 Gammaproteobacteria bacterium
GTTTTCGAGTGCTTGAACGGATTGAGTCGCCATAACCCGTAATGTGATGTATTTCAGCATCTACCCGTCTAATGGAAACACTGAACATTCATGATTGATAATTTGATCTCCACGCACAATGAAGCAGATTAGCAATGAAAATTTGAAATATTTTCAGCGCGCCGGCTTTGGTGGAATCGATGAAATGACCGGTGTTGCGTGTGATATATTCGCCTAGCGATTTTCACAGTAAACACATCGTGGCGAATCATCAAGGGAGCGGATGCACCACCATTTCTTTCAACGTTGGTTTGAGCTTCTCATCCAACAGAACCGCTCATTATGGGTAACACGTACCTGTCCCATCAGTGTAGTTTTGCGTTTCCACATTTTGCTATTCGTGACAACCCAATCTTGCCGGGATTTAAACATTTATTCAAGAGATTAAGTTTAGGAGGAACCCAACTTAAGAATGTCTGGAATGACTGCAATGGTGGGTACAGCCCCATATATGTTCCTGGTATTTTTTGTGCCAGGCACGATTATTTTGTTTGTCCGCTCACGATTAACAACCGGACGTTTACCGCATCCTTCTGAAAGGTTTCTTTCCTATCTGATGGTGTCAGCCATTTATCTGGCGTTGACTCTACCATTCATTGATTATCAACCAGAACTAGGTCTGTCTAATATTAGTTCTTGGAAATGGATTTTGTGGCTTTTCGCAATTCCTTTCATCGTCGGACTTTTTCTGGCACGTTCTTGGAGCATTGTCCGTATTTTGTCTGGTAAAATAGGCTTTAAGTTAATTCACCCAATTCCAACCGCTTGGGATTGGAAATTTGGCAATGCCGATGATCAATGGGTTTTTGTTTCGCTGACGGATGGATCACAGGTTGCAGTATATCTGGGGGAAGAATCCTTCATTTCATCAGACCCTGAAGAAAGAGACATTTACATTCAGAAAGTGTATGAAGTTGACCCACAAACCAATAAATGGAAAGAAGCAGCGGATACGAAAGGAATACTCATTACCCCCGGTCAAGTAAAAACGGTAGAATTTTGGCCATATGAATACACAAGAGGTGTCAATTTATGAAGATTGAAAACACAAAGCGCGCACCGAAGATTATCTATCGTGGTTATCAACCAAAAGCGAAAACTACGAACCCAAATCTTCCTCCACCATCACCGCCCAATCAGGGGAGTTCTGTTTCCCCACCACCGCCAACCAAAAAAATATAGCACCGCTGCTGTTTCTATAGAGAGTGAGAATTTCATAATTCGCACCCGGCGGTGTGAATTTTTGGGAAGTATGTCCTTGCTATCGGATTGACTGGTCTGCACCTCCTGCCGGTCAGTTCAATGTCCCATCGCTCGGCTTATGACGGGTCAAAAACGGTCCGTTCTGGTAGATTGTTTTCAGTGCGAAATGTTCAAATCAACATTTCTGACTGACACTATTTGATGGCTTTTGAAACGACTTTAGAGTGTACACCTATAGTTTGCGCTATTCGGCGTTGACTGTATCCAAGTTTTTTCAGATACAATGCTTCGGAAGCAATTTTCTGATACATGGGTATCGTTTCTGGATCAATTATAGTAATCTTAACTGGTACGCTCCCTAAGGTGCGAATCAATTCCTCTGGGGAGACGCCACTATTTTCTGCAGGGTTTCTACTGCCCCTCCAAATCCGCAATCTGAACCGCTTAAGATCAGTTGATTGTCATGGCCGTTTTTGTGCCGCCGCTCGGTTGGCTGGATTCTTGCCGAGTTGGATAAACTGGCACTTTTTTGCGTCAGTTCAGTCAAAATACATATCTGTTTCAATTAGGAATATCCGAATGCTACGCACCACCTATCGAATCCTGATTCTGATAATCGGCCTGACCGCTCATTTGACGGTCTTCGCTGCGTTTCAGAAAAGCCCCAATGACCATCGCGACTATCTCGCCTTTGAACTGGAAAATCAAATGCAAGTGCTGGTTATTTCTGATTCTGAAACAACGCACGCGGCAGCCTCGCTGGCCGTTCGGATCGGTGCTGGCGACGACCCGCCGGATCGGGCTGGCCTGGCCCACTACCTGGAGCACATGTTGTTTCTGGGTACGCAGAAGTATCCGGAACTGGATGGTTACAGAAGTTTCATCGAGCAAAACGGTGGTTCAACCAATGCCTATACAGCGATTGATGTGACCAACTACAACTTCCGGGTTAATGCCGAAAACTTGCAACCAGCCCTGGACAGATTCGCACAATTTTTTATCGCACCGCTTTTTCCGGAACAGCAGATCGACCGTGAACGGGCGGTTGTGCACGCAGAGTTTGAAATGCGCACCCAAAGAGATGCCGTGCGCCGCTGGTCTGCAATGCGACAAACCTACAACCCCAACCATCCGGCATCTCGTTTTGCATCGGGAACCGCGGAAACACTCGCTGGAGATATACGCGCTGAGCTGATCGAATTTTTTGAAGAAAAATACAGTGCCAACCTGATGAATCTGGTGGTGCTGGGTCGTGAACCGGTTGATCAGCTGCAGAGCCTGGTTGAGGATCTGTTTTCTGAAGTCAGCAATACCAAAGCCCCCGAGCGCGTAATTTCCGAGCCGTTATTCTTACCGGACAGTCTGCCGGCTTTGCTCGAGTTTAAGACACTCAAGCATGAACCAAGTCTCAGTTTGATGTTTCCCCTACAGGATCTGGAGCCGTACTGGCGGGAACGTCCCGGCTCCTATATCGCACATCTGCTGGGACATGAGGGGAAGGGGAGTCTTTTGTCAGAGTTAAAGGCAAAGGGCTGGGCAGTTGGCTTGTATGCCTCGAGCGGCAATACCGGCATTTCCACATCGACATTCAACGTTCGAATTTCACTGACCGAAGACGGACTAAAAAACTGGCGGGACATTCCAGCCTATGTATTTCAGTACATTCGCGAAACCCGAAGCCGCGGCATCGAAGAGTGGCGATTCCTGGAAAATAAAATTTTGGGTGAGATCGAATTTCGTTTTGTTGAATTCGAAAGCCCCTCAAGTGCCGTTACATTTCTCGCCTCGGCGCTGCATAAGTATCCCCGCGATGAGCTGCTGACTGCCTTATACCTGGTCGAAAGCTATGCACCTGAATTGATCGCTGACGTGCTCGATCGGATGACACCGGAGAATGTACTGGTGATTCTTGCCTCCTCAACAGCCAACACAGATCAGCAAACGCCATACCTGCGCTCGGAGTATTCAATCTCAAAACTCGCACCACAAACGGTCGCTTACTGGAGCACTGACGTAACGGATGCAGCCGAATGGTTGCCGCGAAAAAATCAGTTCCTGCCCGATAATCTCGATCTGGTTGAAGGTGAACAAACACCAGTTCCTGAACGGATTTACACCAGCCCCGGTTTTGAATTGTGGCATCAGACTGACACGTCATTTGGAGTGCCAAGAGCGAGTTTCTTCGTGACGGTACGAAGTCCCGTGACTAAATCATCGGCCAGAGATTTTGTGCTGCTGTCGCTCTACATCGACGCACTCAATGACCAGTTGAATGAGTATGTTTACCCTGCTCTGATTGCCGGTCTTGAGTTCAGTCTGTACGCACACTCGCGCGGTTTCAGTTTTCGTATTGCAGGGTTTAGTGACAATCAGTCAGCACTGCTTGAGCGCATTATTGGCATTCTGAATTCGGTTGAATTTGACCGAGAAATGTTCGAGGTGCACAGACAGGAACTGATTCTGGATATCGAAAACAGCCGTAGGGACACAGCCTACCGACGCACTTTATCAGAGTTTTATTCGACCCTGATTGTGCCCAATTGGTCCGAAGAGGAACAACTGAGTACGGCCCGGGATGTGCAATTTGAGGAATTGTCGGCATTTGCTGAACGCTTACTCGACAAGATTAACGTCGCTGCACTTTCACATGGCAATGTTGATCAGGCAGAAGCAAAAAAGATGGGACAAATGGTCGCTGAATTGGTCGATATCGACAAAGTTGTCGAGGTGCGTAAATCTGACGTGATCATGCTTCCGGCTGAGGGTCCGTTTAATCGCCTGGTCGAAATCGAAAACGATGATTCAGCGATCTCATTCTATATTCAGGGTACCAGTAAATCGGTTCAGGAAAAAGCTAACATGAGCCTGCTGGCACAAATTCTCCAGACTCCATTTTTTTCAGAATTACGTTCGGTTCAGAAACTTGGGTACGTGGTATTTTCGTATTATGCGCCAGTAGGAGAGGTGCCCGGGATCATGTTTGTCATTCAGTCTCCTGACGTTATTCCTGATGACATGAGAGGGGCGATTGACGAGTTTGTGGATGGTTTCCCAACCTGGATGGCTGAACAGATTTCAGATGAAGAATTTGACGCATACAAGAGCGGTTTAGCCGGACAGTTGCGTAAGAAGCACGATACACTGGCAGAGAGGTCCGAGATTTACTGGACCGCGATTGATCAGAAAGACTTTGAATTTGACAATCGCAAGGTGCTTGCCAATGCGATTGAGAGCATTGAGCGCGCATCCTTTGAAAACTTTGTCAACGAGATTCTGATTAACGCAGCCGGTCGCAGTCTGATTGTGCTCGGATATGGCAATAATCACGGCTTGCCGGACGATACTTCGGGTCACAATGGTATTATTGTTACCGACATTAAGGAATTTAAACAGGGATTGCAGCTGTTTCCCCAGGAGTAGAATTTCGTGAGTGGCAGCATTGATCAGCTTGCCTGCGAATTGGGTGAGGTATTGCTCGAACGTCAGCTGATGATCGCGACTGTAGAGTCATGTACCGGTGGATTCATTGCTGAAGCGATAACCCGTGTCGCGGGCAGCTCTCAATGGTTCGAACGAGGTTTGGTAACTTACAGCAACGCTGCTAAACGCGAACTCGTCGGGGTGAATGAGAAAACGCTGCGTACACATGGTGCTGTCAGCAGTGAAGTTGCACAGGAAATGGCAATCGGCGGCGTACGCTCAAGCAGTGCTGATCTTGCGATTTCAGTTACCGGAATTGCCGGTCCGGATGGTGGCAGCAAGCAAAAACCGGTCGGTACAGTGTACGTTGCCTGGGCCGAACGCAGTGGCAGGGTAATTGACCGCCGTTTTCTCTTTGCGGGCGATCGCCACGCAATTCGTCAACACACCGTCAACAGTGCACTCGTCGGTGCGATTCGGTTTTTGAAAGACAGTGGCTGAAGCTAAACAACTGCGACTGTTTGTTGCGCTTTGGCCCGATGAGAAAGTCAGGTCGAGATTAACAGATATCCAAAAACAATTGAAACTTGCCGGATTTGGCCGGTCGATACCACCAGAAAATCTGCACATGACAATGCTGTTTCTGGGTAACGTTCCGTATGCCAAGGTCGAAAAAATTGGTGAAACTGTACAAAGCCTTCAGGTTGAGCCATTTGTTTTGACAGTGAACCGGGTTGGCTACTGGCGGCACAATAAAGTTGTCTGGGCGAGTTCCGATACGCTCAACACTAATCTTGATGACCTGTCGAAACTGATTCGACGACAACTGATCGAATTTGTCAACGAAAAACGCTCTTTTGTTCCCCACGTGACGCTTGCGCGCAACGCCCGGCGTCAGGTTTATCGGAAAATTGTACCGATCAAATGGTACGTTGATGAATTCCGCCTCATCCAATCAAAACTGACGAGCGAGGGCGCGCGGTACAGCACGCTGGTTCGTTCCAGTCGCGCGACTCTAATCAACCAGGACCGCTGAAGCAGTCCCAAAAATACCCAGATCACAGGTGACCCGGTCACCGGCTCGAATTGGTTTGGGCAATCCGCAAACCCCGGTTGTAATGAATTGGCCTGCTTCAATCGATACACGCCGCGTCGACAGTTGATTGACGACCCACTCAAGCGCCGATAAGGGATTGCCAAGTGCATCAGCGCCGCTACCTTGCGTGACGATCTCGTCATTTATGATCAGTTTTGTCGGTGCCTTGGCAAGATCAACGTCGCGCCACTCAGCATCTGTTGGTGCACCGATTACCCAGTCTCGCCCACAGGCGCAATCTGCCAGCAGCGTTGCCGCACCGGCTTTGGAAAAATCTGATATTCTCGAGTCTGGCAACTCAAGGCTGGGATGAAGACTTGCGATAGCATCGACAATTTCTGCTCGTGAATAGGGCACCTCACGGCTTTGCAGAGTGCTGCCAAATCGGAAGGCAAACTCAGCCTCCGCAACTGCCATGTGGTTGCCTGCCATGGACAGCACTGCGCCGTCTTGATGAACATGTGAGGCGAGATATGGTCCTTCAAGCGGAGCGCTAACCCCGATATGTCTTTGTCCGCCGGCACTGGTGGCAGCGATTTTCCATCCGGCAATCCGGTCTTCGGCCAGTTCCGGAAACAACATTTGTGCAGACCTGCCTTCGGTTTCATTTTCCGGGCGGCAATGTGGCGGCAGGGAGTTAATCGTTTCTCCCGCATTCCACAATGCCCAAAGTGCGGCGGCAGCCTGTCTGGCTTTTTCTTCACTCATCGGTATAAAGCATCCAATTCAATTTTTACCGTTTAACGCTCAAGATACTGGCGCTTTTCTTTGACTTCCTCCCACTCAGCCGCGTCCGGTGGCGCCTCGACCATGGTTGAGATAACGGGCCAAATCAGACTCAATTCCGCATTGAGTTCCAGAAACTCATGCTGATCTTCGGGCATATCATCTTCTGCATAAATAGCCGTTACCGGGCATTCCGGTTCGCACAGACTGCAGTCGATGCATTCCTCCGGATCAATTACCAACATGTTCGGGCCCTCGTGAAAACAGTCAACTGGGCATACTTCAACACAATCAGTGTATTTGCATTTGATGCAGGATTCCGTGACGATATAGGTCATAGGTTCAATTCAAATAACTTTCAAAAACATATGGATAGAATGACAAAATGCTTGTTCGGGCCATCCGCAAAATCAATTCGAATGGGCGTGAGAAAAATACAATTTAGAGCAATCTATAACTGATCGGATTCCAGAATGATTTATGTCTGGCGCTCAGGTTGGTCTGGGTATTTTTATAAATGATCTTTCCGGTATCGGCCGTTTACAAATGAAGTTGACCGGATAATGATAAACGCCCCAGGTCAATTGGCAAAATTGAATATGTCATCCTGTCATCCAATGACGGTGCTCAGCCGCTTCAATTGTTGAGATTCTTCAGCTCATAAAGTACTTCGAGTGCTTCGCGCGGGCTCAATTCGTCGGGTTCTACTTCGATGAGTCGCTCAAGAACCGGTGAATTTGTTTTGACCGGTTCGCTGAATATCGAAGTTTGCACGACACCTTGCACCCGTTCGGGCTCACGCGCAACTGTCGAATTGCTCAGCTCCAGAAGTTTTGCAGTCGCTTCAAAAATCACCGTTCCCGGGATGCCGGCCAGCTTGGCGACCTGAATGCCGTAGCTCTGGCTCGCCGCGCCCTCTTTTACGTCATACAGAAATACGATTTCACCCTTGTGTTCAACTGCATCGAGATGAACATTGCGGGCACCTGGCATCTCATCGGCCAGTGCAGTAATCTCAAAATAATGAGTTGAGAACATACAAAGTGCACGTACATCATTCAGTAAACTGATCGCGCAGGCCCAGGCCAGCGCCAGTCCATCATAGGTGCTTGTGCCACGCCCTATTTCATCAACCAGGACAAGACTGTTTTCTGTTGCGCTGTGCAATATGGTAGCCATTTCGGTCATTTCAACCATAAACGTGGAATTACCCGCAACGAGGTCGTCTGACGCACCGATGCGAGTGAAAATCCTGTCGATCGGACCAATCCTGACAGACTCAGCCGGCACAAAGGAGCCCGTGTAGCTCAGCATTGCGATCAGCGCGGTTTGGCGCATATAGGTGCTTTTGCCGCCCATATTCGGGCCGGTAACAAGCAACAGTCGGTCGCGCTGATTGAGTTCGACACTGTTTGGCACAAATGGCTTGACCAGTACTGATTCGACGAGCGGGTGACGACCGTTTTCAATATGTACTCCAGGTTCGTCCGCAAGCTCAGGACAGCTGAGTTTTAATGTGCGCGAGAGTATCGCAAAATTACACAGAACATCGATCTCGGCCAGCGATTGTGCAGTTGACTGGATCTGAGTTACAAACTGCTGAAGATGCTCGACCAGCTCTTCGTAGAGTTTTCTCTCACGTACGAGCGCCTGTTCTCGGGCATTCAGAATGCGGCTTTCGAATGCCTGCAGCTCTTCGGTGATATAGCGTTCGGTGGACTTCAGGGTCTGGCGTCGCGTGTAGTCTTGTGGAACCTGATCAGCCAGCAGCCGTGAGATTTCAATGTAATAGCCATGAACCCGGTTGTAATGAACTTTGAGGTTCTTGATCCCGGTCCGTTCCCGTTCCCTGGTTTCCAGCTCTACGAGTGCCTGCCCCGAGTCATCCCTAAGTTGACTCAGTTCATCAAGCTGTGTGTCGTAGCCTGAACGAATGACACCGCCATCGCGCAATAACGACGCGGGCTCTTCACGAATAGCTCGAGCCAGAAGGTCAGTCATCTCGTCAAGCGGGTCCAGTTTTTTACATAGCGCTGCCATATCGGAACACTGATGCGGGTTTAGCAGTCGAACCAGGTCCGGAATCATTTGCAGTGCCTCTTTGAGGCGCACAAGGTCGATTGGTTTGACTGTTCGGGTGGCAATCCTGGATGCGATTCGCTCAATGTCACCGATTTTTTTGAGTGTCTCGGCAACGCTGCCTGAATCAGTCTCGTCCAAAACATGCTCAATGATGCGATGGCGTCGCCTGATTTCCTGATGATCTCGAACCGGGTAGCGAAACCAGCGGCGCAATAGTCTGGAGCCCATCGTTGTGGAACATTCATCAAACAGCGTCAGCAGGCTGCTGCTGGCATCGCCGAGCAGAGTTTTTTCAATTTCCAGGTTTCGCCAGCTGTGCGCGTCAATCAGCACGTAATCTTCTGGACGTTCAATCCTAAGCCCATGAATGTGGGGAAGCTCCTTGCCCCAGACATCGATCGCATACTGCAGCAAAGCACCTGCGGTGGCAGATGCTTCCGGGTGTTCTTCGCATTCGAATGCGGACAGGTTTCTGACCTGAAACTGTTTTTTCAATAGCGCAATCGAGCGCTCAAGATTGAAGTACCACTGTGGGACTGACTGAACGTTCTTGAACTGGAACAAATCAGCATAGGTGGCCGCTTCAGACAGCAGAATTTCAGCAGGTTTGATTCGATCGATCTCCGATTGAATGGCCTGCTCGGAAGGCATCTCGCGGGCCGCGAATAAGCCACTTGCGACATCGAGCGTGGCAAAGTACCAATGATCATTCAGCGCGGCAATAGCTGCGAGCAAGTTATCGGTTCGATCATCAAGCAGGTCTTCGTCGGTCAGTGTACCGGGTGTGATGACACGGGTAACTTTGCGCTCTACCGGTCCTTTTGACGTACGCGGGTCGCCGATTTGTTCGCAAATGGCAACCGGTAACGAATGGTCGATCAGCTTTCTGATGTACTGATTGATGCTGTGAAAGGGAACCCCGGCCATTTTGATGGGGTTTTGGCTGGATTTGCTGCGGCTCGTCAGCGTGATGCCAAGCAATGCGGCGGCTTTTTCCGCGTCGTCATAAAAAAGTTCGTAAAAATCTCCCATTCGGTAAAACAGCAGCGTATCGGGATACTCGGCCTTGATGCGCAGATACTGCTGCATCATCGGAGTTTTAGCAGTGTCTGGATTTACCGTCATGCGGTTCGTTTTTTGGGATGGCACTCCCGGTATTTTCGTTGAATGATCCCAGCGAGGTCATCGTATAAGTGTGAATTTCCTGCGATGATCATTCCGGTTTGAAGAAATTCCTGATCGCCATTGAAATCCGAGATGATGCCGCCCGCTTCCTGCACCAGCAGTGCGCCGGCAGCCATGTCCCAGAGCTTCAGACCTGATTCCCAGAAACCGTCAAACCGGCCACAGGCAACGTAGGCAAGATCGAGGGCCGCGGAGCCGGGGCGCCTTACGCCGGCTGTCTTCTTGGCGAGTTCGCGGAATATTGCAATCCAAAGTTCGACATTATCCAATTCGCGGTAGGGAAATCCTGTCCCAATGAGCGCATAGTCAAGCTTTCGGGTGTCGCTCGCGCGGATTCGCTTGTCATTAAGGTAGGCACCAACTCCCCTTGATGCAGTGAACAGTTCCTCCTGGACCGGGTTATAGACGACCGCGTGCATAAGCTGACCATTTTGGCGAATAGCAATTGATATTGAGTATTGCGGGACACCGTGTATGTAATTGAGTGTACCGTCCAATGGATCAATTATCCACTCGATGTCGCTGCCGGGGATAGAGTGTTGTTCTTCGGCGATTATTGTGTGGTTCGGATAAGCTTCCTGGATTGTTTCTACGATTTGTTCTTCGGCCTGCACATCAACGTTTGTTACAAAATCGCGTGCACCTTTGAAGTCGAATTTCAACTGGTCAATCCGATAAGATTTATGCATGACGGTTTTGCCGGCGCGCCGGGCCGCCGAGACGGCGATATTTACGAGTGGATGCATATTGTGTTTACGAGGCTGATTAAAGGCTAATTGGAAAAGGAGTATGTTGGGCTGAAGTCACCTTGTATGTGGCGCGCTTGCCAGGAACGACAGACAGGCAAATGACATCTTCTCGCACTGTTAAATTTATACACCTTGACTAGCTGACGTTTTTGCACATTTGCTCAATCTGAAGCACGTGTTTTTTCAATTGTGTCGCGCTTTTCCTTTGCCAAGAGACCATTTTCTTGATGAAAAAATTGTGCTTTTTATTTCACGCGCTCAATTCGATGGTACGGCATTAGCGGGCTTGCCAGACACTTTTTCGATCTCGTCGAAGGGTTGCATAATTGACTTCAGCTAATGCCATGTGTGAGCGACAAATCCAGATGAAGACTTGATTATTTGCTCTGGATGAACGCTGAGTGCTGATTTTAGGGTTCAATTTATTACATAATCTGGACTGCCAACGCCAACACACAAACCCCCAATTTTTACAAGTGAGACTAGACCTATGAAGAATTACCAGCATTTCATTGACGGACAGTATGTTGACTCGTCAGGCGGAGAGTGGATTGAGAGCGTCGATCCGTTTTCCGGCGAAGTCTGGGCGCGTGTTCCCAAGGGCAATCAGGAGGATGTCGATCGCGCGGTGTCTGCAGCCAAAGCAGCTTTCGAAAATCCGGACTGGTCGGACCTTAGCGCGACTGCCCGCGGCAAACTGATGCGCAGATTAGGTGACCTGATCGCTGAAAATGCCGATCGGCTCGCTGCGCTGGAAGTCAAGGACAATGGTAAACTGTTTGCCGAGATGAAGGCCCAGATGCTTTACCATCCGGAGTGGTGGTATTACTTCGGGGGACTGGCCGACAAAATTGAAGGTTCAATCGTCCCAATCGACAAGAAAGACGCCTTCTCCTATACCATGTATGAACCACTGGGTGTGGTTGCTGCAATCACTGCGTGGAACTCACCGCTTCTGTTTATTGCATGGAAATGTGCACCAGCGCTTGCTGCGGGCAATACCGTAGTCGTCAAACCCTCTGAGTTTACCTCTGCAAGCTCGCTTGAATACGCAAGTCTGGTAAAACAGGCGGGCTTTCCTGACGGTGTGTTCAATGTGATCAGCGGCTATGGTGCCGACGTCGGCGCAGGCCTGGTTAATCATCCCGATGTGGCGAAGATCACCTTTACCGGCTCTGATTTATCTGGCCAAAAGATTTACGAAAGCGCAGCGCGAAATATCAAGCATGTATCTTTGGAGCTAGGCGGCAAATCACCGAACATCGTTTTTGAGGACGCTGATCTCGACATGGCAGCTAAAGGCGCAGTGTCAGGTATTTTTGGTGCAACCGGGCAAACCTGTGTTGCCGGTTCAAGGCTGCTGGTTCAGGAAAGCATTCATGATGAATTCATGGAGCGTCTGCTGGATTTGGCAAAGGCTGCTCAAATGGGCGATCCGATGGAACCTACGACACACATCGGGCCCGTAACGACGCCTCAGCAATACGAGAAAGTACTCTCCTATATCGATATTGCAAAACAGGAAGGTGCTAAATTGGTCTTTGGCGGTTCACCGTGTTCGGTGCCCGGCGCTGATGCAAATCAGTTCGTCGAACCGACCATTTTTACCGACGTGACGAATGACATGCGGATCGCCCAGGAAGAAGTATTTGGCCCGGTGCTTTCCGTGTTGAAATTCTCCGATGAAGATGAAACGATCAGAATCGGCAACGACGTAGTCTATGGTCTGGCTGCCGGGGTCTGGACAAAAGACATTCGTCGGGCCATGCGCTTTACCAAGGCACTCAAAGCAGGCACTGTATGGGTAAACACCTACCGGGCATTTAGCTACATGA
>JAJDZL010000061.1 GCA_022824665.1 Gammaproteobacteria bacterium
ATGGCAAAGGTAAAAAGCGCAATGTAACAGAAAAACCGCTGATAGCCAGGGTCGTCATGCATGTAGCCGATCGTGTAAATGTGCACCATCAGCGATACGAAGGTTACGACGACCGCCATCGCGGCCGACAGCTCATCGATCAGAAACCCGATCTGGAATGTCAGAAAACCACTCGTCCCCCAGGTATAGAGCATGCCATCAAAGGTATTACCCTTAAGCACGTCCATCAGCACATACACTGACAACGCAAAACTGACTGCTACGCCAGTAATTGCGACCCGGTGCGTCGCGGTGCGCCCAATGACATGCCCGCCAAGTCCGGCAATAATTGCGGCAATCAAGCAACTAACCGGGATCAGGGTGTAAATCAGTAGCATGTCAGTGCTGAATTGGGTTTCGGACTATCCGCTCAGCCTGTTCAGATCATCGACATTAATCGTATGTCGATTTCGAAACAGCGCAATCAAGATCGCAAGCCCGATCGCCGCCTCTGCAGCGGCCACAGTGAGAATGAAAAATACAAACACCTGACCCGAAATATCCTGCAGGTAATGCGAAAAAGCCACAAAGTTAATATTCACAGCCAGCAGTAACAGCTCGATCGCCATAAGCAGGATGACGACATTCTTGCGGTTCAGAAAAATCCCCACAACAGCAATCGAAAACAAGATAGCTGCCAGTACCAGATAATGCGTCAGGGTGATCATTTTGCTGCCGCTCCATCAGAGTCCGCTTCTTGCCTTTCGGATTTCATCGATACGACTCGCAATCGATCGGCCTTCTTGACCGCAACCTGTTTATGAGGCTTTTGGTAACGCGTCTGCGGGCGGCGGCGCAATGTCAGAGAAATAGCCGCGATGATTGCGACCAGCAGTATGATCGCAGCGATTTCAAAAGGGTAAGCATACTGTGTATACAGAATCTCGCCCAATTCCTTGGTGTTGCTGTAATCGGCTGACTGCCCGGCCGGCCGCGGCAATGCCTCCGGGCCGAATACCTTGGCATTCAGGATAATCACCATTTCTGCTACAAGCAGCAGTGCAACCAGTGCGCCAACCGGCAGATACTTGCCGAAACCTTCTCTAAGCTGAACCAGGTTGACATCGAGCATCATGACCACAAACAGGAACAGCACCATCACTGCACCGACGTATACAAGCACCAGCACAATGGCAAGAAATTCGGCTTCAAGCGTGATCCATATACAGGCAGCGCTGAAAAATGCCAACACCAGAAATAACGCTGCCCGGACCGGATTTCGAATGGTCACGACCATGAATGCAGCAAAAATCAGAATGGCTGAAAACGCGTAAAATGCAAAATCGAGAAACGTCACTTCCCCATTCCTCAGCGATAATTTGAATCGGCTCGTCGGGCATCAGCAATGCGCTGTTCATATTCGTCACCGATGGCCAGCAGCATATCCTTGGTCATTACGTTGTCGCCGCGATTTTCAAAATGAAATTCATGGATATCCGTCTCAACAATTGAATCAACCGGACACGCTTCTTCACAAAACCCGCAGTAAATGCACTTAAACATATCGATGTCATAGCGCGTGGTTCGGCGGGTGCCATCACCTCGCTCTTCAGACTCGATGGTTATCGCAAGTGCCGGACAAACCGCTTCACAAAGTTTGCAGGCAATGCAGCGCTCCTCGCCATTGGGATATCTTCGCAGCGCATGCAGACCGCGGAATCTCGGCGACTTGGGTGTTTTTTCCTCCGGATACTGGACGGTAATCTTGCGCCTGAAAAGATGCTTGCCCGTCACACGCAGACCGCGCAATAGCTCAAGCAGCAGAAAAGTCTTGAAATGTCGTTTGATCCAGTCCATCACTCAGTACCGCAACTCGCTCACCGGAATATGAAGCCAAATGGAGTCAGGAATCGGAAAACGCCGATCACCGTAATCCACACCAGGGTCACCGGGATAAAAACTTTCCAGCCAAGACGCATGATCTGATCATAGCGATATCTCGGGAATGTTGCGCGCAGCCAAAGGAAACAGAACAGCATCGCGGCAACTTTGCCAAATAACCAGAAAAATGGCGGTATCCAGTTAAACGGTGCAATATCGAACGGTGCATGCCAGCCACCCAAAAACATAATCGCCGCCAGTGTCGCAATGAGCACCATATTGGCGTATTCAGCAACAAAAAACACCGCAAAGGAAACGCCCGAATATTCAACATGAAATCCGGCAACGATTTCCGACTCACCTTCCGCCACATCAAACGGTGCACGATTGGTTTCCGCAACACCGGAGATGAAATAAACCACGAACAATGGCAGCAGCGGCCAGATGTACCACTGATGTAAACCGCCAGACTGCGCAGTTACAATATCGACCAGATTCAGACTGCCGGCTGCCATCAGCAGACCAACCAGGGCAAAGCCCATGGCTA
Organism: Gammaproteobacteria bacterium; assembly: GCA_022824665.1. Classification (GTDB taxonomy): domain Bacteria; phylum Pseudomonadota; class Gammaproteobacteria; order Arenicellales; family JAJDZL01; genus JAJDZL01. Next base: position 2,408 of record JAJDZL010000061.1, read on the forward strand.
TTTCGTACGCAACAATCTGTGCCGCGGACCGCATCGCGCCCAAAAATGCATATTTCGAATTAGATGCCCAGCCCGCGATGATCACTCCATATACGCCAAGTGAAGTCATCGCCAGCACATACAGCAGGCCTGCGTCAAGATTAGCCAGGACCAGTGTATCAGTAAACGGTATGACCGCCCAGGCTGCCAGTGCCGGCATCAGGGAAAGAATCGGTGCCGCCAGAAAAAGATAGCGATTTGCGTTGGTCGGGATGACAACTTCCTTTAGCATCAGTTTCAAAAAATCCGCAAACGGTTGAAACCATCCCTTGGGACCGACCCGGTTGGGGCCGACCCGGACCTGGATGTAGCCAATGATTTTTCGCTCGGCGTAGGTCAGGTATGCGACACACAGCAACAGCGGCACCACGATCGCGACAATTTTGACAACGCTCTCAACGGTCACCTGCAGTGCTATGGGCAACGTGCCCCAGGTGCTAAGCAGCCAACTCATTTGGTCGCCTCCACTTCACGCTCAATGCGAACCTCGGCACCAAATGCTGCAGAAGGTCCGATGTCGCTGCCGGCCGGGAAATAAACCGAGCCGGGTGCCACCCTGGGGTCGGACACCACATTGGCGTATACACGGTGCAAATCATGCCGCAGTGTCACCGCCGCCCCGCTCATCAACTCAAGTGCGTCCATGTCAGCCGGATTAAGCCCGATGTTTGTGCCGACCGCATCTGCGGTGGACTGCAACGCAGCCGCGCGCCGCACCGTCGCGTCGACAGCATAAATCGCCGGGTCAGAAATCAGTTCAAAGTGCCCCTGCTCGCGCTCAGCGTGCTTTTTCACGCAGGGCACAGGACGGCTTTTTGCACCAGCATCGAGCTCAGCTTCGTGCGTATCCGGCGATGTCTCATCAATAATGTCGCTGATCGTGACATAATCAAATCCAGGCACATTGAAGAGATTACCCAGCACCCGGAGGATTTTCCAGCCTGGGCGCGCCTCGCCCATCGGCTGCACCGCAGCACGAGAGTGCTGAACACGCCCCTCGCAATTGACAAAGGTGCCGGCATTTTCGGTGAAGGCTGCGAGCGGCAGTGCTACATTGACGTATTCGGGCACCTCGGCGAAGGACTGAAAACTCACGACAAACCCGGCATTTTCCATGGCTTGTGCAGTATGCATCCCATCCGCCATATCTTTAGACGGTTCAACGTTGTAAAGGAGGTAAGCCGCGCGCGGATTGTGACTCATCTGGCGGGCATTCAAGCCGGGATTTTCGACATCAGCACCATTGGCGCTTCGATGTGGCAGGCAGCCGGCGAGGTAAGCGGCAGCACTGTTTGCAGGCGGCAGAATCGCCAAAGACGCGCCCGACAATTCTGCGATAAATCGTGCCAGCTGTTCAATGCAGCTGTACATTGGATGTGAAATCGCTGACTGTCCAAGCACAATCAGTGCGCCTTCCGTCTCATCCGATAACATTTGGGCGGTTTTTCGGCAATCCTCATTGCCCATAAATTCACTGGCGCCTTCAAGAAAGTCGGACGATAAATCTGTCGGTATGTCGACAGCCTTGAGGTCACAAAGTGCCCGCAGCACCTGTGCGAGTGCAAAAGGCAAAAGGCCCGGTGCAACAACTGCATTGGCCTCAAGATCGAAATTGAACAACCAGTCCATCGCATTGATTGATGCAATTTTTGCACCACCCTGCCATGCCTTGCGGACCCGCAAACCCAATAGCGGCTGTTCCTTGCGAATGTTCGACCCGACCAGCAGTATCCTTTTTGCAGTCGAAATATCTTCAATGGGCATCTGCATCCCTGGATATAGCGGCGCATCTGCGTCAGCGGAAAAATCAATCTGCCGCAGGCGAT
>JAJDZL010000003.1 GCA_022824665.1 Gammaproteobacteria bacterium
GGTAGCCAATGAATTCATCACCAGTTGCTCACACAAATCCGGGTCGGTCCGATTTCGAGTGATGCGGAACATGTCGTCGAAAAACTGATCAGTTGTGTAAGCGCCAAAATCGGTGATCCGCACCTGCTCATCGCCGAGCTCCGGACACAGCTTTCGAATATCCGCAGTCCCGTCATAGGCGAATCTTATGGCACCGGCCGTAAAGCGGCTGTTGCCGCCGTTAAGCTCCTGCGGTGCGCGTTCCAGCATCAGCACGGATGCACCGCTTTCTCGCGCGGCAAGCGCAGCACAAAATGCCGCGTTGCCTGCACCGACCACGATTACGTCGTAATCACTCATTGTCGCACCACCTCTTGCGGCTCAAACAAGTCCTTGCGAAGTGTGCTTAACCTGGTGGGATCAATTTTGACGTGAATGATGGAGGGCACTGTCAGGTCTAACGCCTGCGATAGTGCAGCTTTGAGTTCTCCCGGTCTTTCAGCCCGGAAACCTTCGGGACCGCAAATTCTTGCGTACTCATCATAGGGCGGACTGTCAATGTCAGCGCCCAGCAGACGACCACCGAAAAACTCGAGCTGGTAGGCTTTTTCGGCACCCCAGGCACCGTTGTCAAGCACAATCGCGACCACCGGCAATTCATGTTGAATGGCAGTGTTGAGCTCTGCCATCGTATAGCCGAAGCCGCCGTCACCCATGATTGAAATCACCGGTCTTGAAGGCGCTGCCGCCTGGGCACCCAGTGCAGCTGCATAGCCGAATCCAACCAGACCAAAATCCAATGGGGTAACCAAAGCCGGCGACTGATAGTGCGCCAGACGGTCTGCTGCATGCAGACAGGCATTGCCGGTATCGAGTGTCACAATCGCATCTTGTGGCAGTGTGGCGCGAATCTCTGCCAGGGCGCGCTGCAAACTCAATGGTTCCGAGAGATCAGCCGACTCCGTGTCCCTTTGTGCCTGAAGTTCAACGCGGCTTGCTTGAAAAGAGGCCAGCCATTGCGCCCAGCCTGTACCGTCAATCTCTTCAGCTGAAGCCAGTATTGCTTCGACCGAGAGCCTGGCGTCGCATTGAACACCCAGTGCAACCGGAAAATAACGCCCGATTGCGTTGCCTTCAATATCGATCTGAATGATTTTAGCGCGCGCTGAAATATAGTCGTGACTGAGAAAGGTCGAATTGAACGCAAGTCGGGAACCAATGGCTAAAATGACATCTGCCTCGCGGGTTAACCGGCTGGCAACAAAATTGCCGCGCGGCCCGCTTTGACCGGCAAACATTGGGTGGCCGTAGGGCATGACATCCGCATGACCGGTCGACGCGACAACCGGAATTTGCAGACGTTCGCTTAGCTGCTGCAGTGCTTTGGTGCCAGCTGACCACTTCAAGCCGCCGCCGGCGATGATCACCGGACGCGCGGCAGTATTCAAAAGCTCAATGATTGTCTCGGTATCGGCTTGCGACGGGCCGCCGGGTTGCGCAATGTTCAGGGCACCGAGATTGGGCTGCGCAATTTGTGCTGAGAACAGGTCGCGCGGCACATGCAGCACCACCGGACCTCGGCGACCGCTCATCGACAGGCGCAGCGCGTCCATCAGCATGGCCGGCAGGCGTTCGGCGTCAGTTGCCAGCATGGAACGTTTGCAGATGGGTTGAAACAGCGCGACCTGATCGATCTCCTGAAATGTATCCTTGGACAGATCTCGGCGGGACAGCGCACCCGCGAGAACGACGAGTGGTGAATAAGCCAGCCAGGCTTCAGCAACAGCCGTGACCAGATTGGCGACACCCGGGCCGGCCTGGGCACCCAGGACGATGCCTGGCTGTCTGCTGATGCGGGCATAGGCATCTGCCATATGGCCGGCAGCGCGTTCGTCGCGGGCCCCAATGTAAGCGATTCCGCGGTGTCGGTACAAAGCATCAAACAACTCCAGCATCGAACCGCCAAGCAATCCAAATACAGTGGTAACACCAGCATCTCTCAGCACACGATGGACACCGTCACCGCCACAAACAGTGGACATTTCAACTAGACCTCATTACCTGCAATAAATCCTTCATAAATCGCTTCTTCAGCAGTTCGCGGGCTAACGCAGTCGCCAATGGAAGTGATGGAATACGATTGTTCATCAGGTGCGTTGCCAGAAATATTCACTGCACGGTGTCCCAACGCTAAAACGACCGTGTCTGCCGGTTCAATTACGATGGGATCCAGGGTCAAAGTATCCTGAAAATACGCGCTATACGGGTCCACACCGACCAGGCGGGCGTGAGTCTTAATCGCAACTTCGAGTTTATGCAATCTCGCCACATAGTGATTTCTTGTATATAGCTGCAAGGATTCGCCCGCCATCGCAGCATTTGTGCAAAGTGTTACCGCGCAGCCTGACAAGGTCAGCAGTTCAGCGATTCCAACGCCCACCCAGTCAGCCCGCCAGTCAGCAATAACGACGGCTGCGCCAATGGTCGCAGTACCGTCCAATACCTGCCATGCAGTGACCACATTATCGTTGTTCCAGCCGTCAAATTCAGGGACATAGGGTAGTGCGCCGGTAGCAAGAATCACCGCGTCTGGCTCACGCGCACCAAGGCTCTGCACAGCTACGTTCGACCCTAAGTGTACCGTTACACCACTTCGTATGAGTTCATGCTCCAGGTTGGTAACCAGCCCGCCAAACTCTTCGCGTCCCGGTAGTTTTTGGGCGAGCAGAGCCTGGCCTCCAAGGCGGGAAGCAGATTCATGCAAACTGACGCGGTGCCCTTTTTGCGCTGCGGTGACTGCCGCTTTCATTCCCCCTGGCCCACCGCCGACAACAATGACCTTTTTGGATCGATCCGGCGAGGCGGTGTTTGCATACTTGGTTTCCCGACCGGATACCGGATTTTGTATGCAGGAAATGCCCAATCCCTTGTGAGCACGCCCGATGCAGGATTGATTGCATGCGATACAGGCACGGATATCATCCAGCTGTCCCCGCCTGGCTTTGTTTGGTAATTCAGGATCAGTAATCAGCGCGCGGGTCATCCCGCATAAATCTGCCTGACCACTGGCGATGATTGATTCAGCACTCTGCGGCTGGTTGATGCGACCGGTGGCAATGACCGGTTTGTCCACTTCCTTGCGAATGGTTTCCGAGTACCGGGTGATGTAGGCACTGTCAACGCCCATGGGCGGCACCACATGCACAGATCCAACCAGCGAGGCTGAAGTACCGGTTACGATACTGAAATAATCCAGCTCCTGAGTCAGTGCCGAGCAAATTCTCGTCACTAGCTCAGCGCTGAGCCCTTGATCGTCGATCTCATCGGCCGAGATTCTAATGCCAACGGCAATTTCTGGCGCACCTGCCCGCACCGCGCGAATGACTTCCCGGATAAAAGTCAGTCGTCTTTCGAAGTCGCCGCCATAGGCATCGTCACGCAGGTTGACTGCAGGATTCAGAAACTGGGAGGGCAGGTAGCCGTGACTTGCGACAATCTCGACGCCATCGAAACCAGCCTGTGCAAGACACGCGGCAGCAAACGCGTAACCGTCCACGATCTCACCGATCAAACCGGTGGACATTGGCTGCGGCATGATATGGAATCGTTCATTCGGAACAGCAGATGGTGCAAACACCGGCGGAATCATGCCAATTTCGGAGCCCCGCGTCTCCCGTCCAGGGTGAAACAGCTGACCAAACAGCATTGTGCCATGGGCATGTACCCGGTCAGCGAGTTTGCGATAATGCCCAATGCAATTGCGATTCAATGCCATTAGCAGCTGGTTGGAGAACATGGCTGTACGATGGACCGCAATAATCTCCGAAACGATTAATCCAACGCCACCTTTGGCACGCGCCTCATGATAGGCTATCAATTCTTCAGAAGGATGCTGGTGGGCAAGGTAGGTATGATGCCCCGTCGAAACAATCCGGTTTGGTACTTTGACCGAACCGATGTGCACAGGAGAAAAAAGATTGGAAAACCGTACGTCAGACATGCAGACAAACAGACAAACAGGTGTTACCACTCGATTCGTGCGGTGACTGATTTTAACGCAGTGTAGTTTGCAATCGCGGCCAGCCCTTTTTCCCGGCCAATACCACTTTTCTTAAAACCGCCAAACGGCACCGTATCACCGGCCGAGTGATATTCGTTAATAAACACCTGGCCTGCACTAATGTCCCGGGCCAGCCTCAGGGCGCGGGCGATGTCCTGGGTGTAGACTGCGGCTGCCAGTCCGTAACGCGTGCTGTTTGCAACTGCGATTGCCTCTTCGGTTCCGGATACAGGTTGAATACACAGTACCGGGCCAAATATCTCGGTTTGCGCGAGTTTGTGATCTACCGGAACATTGTCAAAAATTGTCGGTTTGTAATAGTAGCCTGCTTCGTGTCCAGCAACATTTGCCCTGCTGCCACCCGTCAGCATCGTCACACCGGCGCGGTGCGCATCATCAACAAAGTCCTCGACCCGGTCCCTGTGAGCCAGCGAAATTAATGGCCCCATTTGCGGGTCGTCAATAGCGGGGCCAATCACGATTGAATCGACTTCTGCAACCAGTTGGCTGGTGACTTCGCGATGAACGGACCGGTCAATGACCAGGCGCGTACCTGCGGAACATATCTGACCCGCGTTG
>JAJDZL010000073.1 GCA_022824665.1 Gammaproteobacteria bacterium
ATTTTCCGCGTCACATAGATGATGCAACCGACCTGAAGCTGCGCGAATCTTTGCCCATTTGCCTGCCGCGCGAGTATATGAGTCCCAAATGACTGATCAGCAAATCCTAAACAATTCAAAACCAGGAAATATCTTATGAATCAGGACGTTGTCATTACCTGCGCTGTTACAGGTTCCGGTGAAACACAGCACAAACACCCGGCTATCCCTATTACGCCAAAGCAGATCGCTGACGCCTGTATCGATGCAGCGAACGCGGGTGCTGCGATTACACATATCCACGTGCGCGATCTTGAATCCGGTGCCGGGTGCCGGGAACATGATTATTTTATTGAGGTGGCGGAGCGGGTGCGCGCATCCGGTGTTGATGTCGTGCTCAATCTGACCACTGGCATGGGCGGCGATTACGTTGTTGGTGATTCAGTGCCGACAGATCCCGGCCCTGGTACAGATTTTGTGATGCCGATTGAACGGGTTTCTCATGTGGACAAAATCATGCCGGAGATCTGTTCGCTGGATTGCGGCACGATGAATTTCGGCGAAGGCAATCTTTTGATGATCAATACGCCAGATCACCTCAGAATTGCGGCAAAGCATATTCAGGATCTTGGGGTCAAACCGGAATTGGAGGTGTTTGACACCGGGCATGTCTGGATGGCAAACCGGATGTATGAAGAAGGGCTGATCGATGAACCGCCACTTTATCAGATTTGTCTTGGCATTCCGTATGGTGCGCCGGCAACAACTGCAGCGATGAAAAACATGTGTGAGATGCTGCCTGAAGGTGCAAACTGGACTGCGTTCGGCATCAGTCGACACCAGATGCCGATGGTTGCCCAGGCGGTCTTGCTGGGCGGCAACGTGCGCGTCGGGCTGGAGGACAATCTTTATCTGGAGCGCGGTAAATTTGCCAGCAATGGTCAGCTCGTCGAAAAAGCGGTGAAAATTGTTGAAATGCTGGGTGCACGAGTCGTGGGTCCGGATGAGGCGCGGGAAAAATTCAAACTGACCAAGCACCGTTAGAGTGAGCGAGCACCCGTTAATGCGAGTCGGGCCGGGTTCGTTTAGCCGCTAACTACCTCACCAGAGCAGCATTCAAAACCATGTTCAGCGTATACATTCGTCAGGCTGAGCGCTCAATCGATGTTGAAGTCGGCTCGACTGTTCTTGAAACCGCGCTGCAGGACGGAATTGTCTATCCGCATGGCTGTCGTGCCGGCAACTGTGGCGGCTGCAAATCGAGACTTCATTCCGGCGAGGTGGAACTGTCGCCTTATTCGGAATTTGCCCTGTCAGCGGAAGAGCGATCCGACGGTTTTATTCTCGCTTGCCGGGCAGTGCCGTGGTCTGACTGTGAAGTGTCCTGGTGTGAGTTGGATGACGTTGCTGTACATCCGGTGCTGGAGCTGTCGTGCGTGGTCAAAAACATTGAAAAGCTCACCCATGACATCGTCAGTCTGCAGCTTGAAGTCCTCAATACTGATGCATTCGAATTCAGCCCCGGCCAATTTGTCTACGTTGAGTTTGAAGGGTATCCAAAACGCGAATATTCAATTGCGAGTTTTACGGACAATATCCTTGAGTTCTATATTCGAAGAATCGACGGTGGAACCGTCACGCCATTTGTCTGGGATTATTTGATGCTGGGTGAAAAAGTAAGGGTTGGCGGACCGCATGGCAATATGTTTTTGCGCGAGCAGCACGACGGACCCATCCTGGCAATTGCAGGCGGCTCTGGATTGTCGGCTATTCATCCCATTGTAGCGGCAGCGCTCAGGCTTCGCCCCGAGCAATCAGTTCGACTCTACCATGGAATACGCGATGAAGCTGATATTTTTCGCTCAGAAGTGTTTGAGCAACTCCGCCTTGAACATCAGAGCTTCGGCTACGATCCGGTACTTTCGGAATCAACTGGAAAAACAGCAAGAAAAACAGGTCTGCTTGCTCAAGTGCTCAATCAAGAGTTGCCAAAATCTGAGGCAATGGATGGTAAAGCTTATCTTGCGGGTCCGCCACCCATGGTGAGAAGCTGTCGAGATGTGCTTGTAGACAAGGGATTTCAGTCGATGAACATTCACGCTGACCCATTTTTTACGGAAGCTGACCGGCTGGATTGACCATGCCTCAGAATCACTTGACACTCGCGGGACGGGTTGCGTTGGTGACGGGCGGCGCGCGCGGAATTGGGTTTGCGATTGCTGAAAAATTAATCCAGCATGGTGCGAAAGTGGTCGTTGCAGATTCCGGTGGAGCGATCGATGGCTCTTCACCTGACCCGTCCGTGCTGCAAGAAGCCATAGACCGCCTGGGTAAGCATTCATTGGGCTGTCAGCTGGATATCGGCAGTGCTGATGCGGCCCAAACTGCAGTAGCTGCGGCCGTCGATCAATGGGGCAGGTTGGATATTGTGATCAATAATGCGGCAATATTGCGTGATCATTTTATTTTCAAAGCAAAAGAAGCTGATTTCGAAGAGGTTATTCGGGTAAATCTTGCTGGATACTATTATGTGTTGGCGGCTGCTGCACCGATCCTGCGCGGGCAGGCGAAGCGCGCCGATCAAGATAGCCCGTATACTTGGGGAAGAGTCGTCAATATCGTTTCGACTGCGGGCTTTTACGGCAACTACGGACAATCATCATATGCAAGCTCGAAAAGCGGCATATTTGGATTGACCCGTGCAGCCGCGCTTGATCTTGCGCGTGCGAAGATTACTGTCAATGCAATCGCGCCCTTTGCTCGTTCGCGGGTGACGGAGATGATTGTTCCAGCGAATGAAGAGCAGGCGATCTACAAGGAACGGGCACTTAGGATCAAGCCGCAGTCTGTTGCGTCTATGGTTTACTGGCTCTGTTCAGAGCGGGCTCAGGGGATTAGCGGACAGTTATTTGGTGTCCGGGGCAGAGAAGTTTTTTTGTTCTCTCAGCCAAGACCTGTGCGACAATTTACGATGGAATCAACCGAAGCGCCGCTTGACGAGCTTGCTGAAAAGGCCGAGGAGAACTTCAGGGATTCTTATACTGAACTCGTAACTGATCTCGAATCATTCAATAGCAAACCGTTGGTGTAACCCCAAGGATAGACAAGTGTCAATAAAACCCGGCAGCGAAGTGCAAACCTGTGATGAACTCAGCGCCGCACCTGAAGAATTTCGGTTGGCGGTTGAGAAAATTGTCATCAGCCATGCCGTCAACGAGTATTACGGTGCGCAGGTGTTCGACGAGCCGGCGGTCGCACTGGCACCGACGCCATACGCAAAGTGGCTGACGTGCAGGGTGGCCATGGAAGAATACGGACACCATGTTCGTTTCAGTGAACTTGGCAGTGAAATGCAGATTGCTCCCGAACGGATGACTACGAAGCATAAGCAGCCGCTGTCCATATTTGAATTCGATCTCAATTCCTGGACTGAATTTTGCGTGATCAAGATTCTTGCTGATATGGCTGAGGTGATTCAGGTTGAAGATCTGATTCGCTGCACATTTATTCCGCTTCGCAAACTGGCCAGAATGACGATGCCGGAAGAAAAATTTCATGTGCAGTTTGGGCTTGATTTCACGGCAGAGATTTTACAAGGCGAGGGCGGTTTTGCTGATGTTCAGGATGTCGTCAATCGATACTATCCAATGATGCATAAATTCTTTGGCCGACCGAATTCCGAAAACAACCGCATTTATCGCAAATGGGGGATCAAACAGCGAACCAATGAAGCGATGGCGGAAGACTATGCTGCTCGAATCGAAGCAATTATTGTTGACAAATTCGGACTGCAGCTGCCGCCGGCCGGTGCGGCTGTCTGAGCAGCCAAAGTCATGACGGTTGAAGTGCCAGACACGCCTGAGCTTAGGGCGTTTTACGAGCGGCTCCCTGATTACCGACTCGCACCGCTTTGGACGGTGCTGAGTAATCTCATTACACCAGTTCCACGAAGCCGCTCTCAGAGCGCGCATTGGAGCTATGAAAAGGTTCGCCCGCTCATTATGGAAGCGGGAGATCTGATCACCGCCAGGCAGGCAGAGCGCCGGGTTCTGATTCTCGAAAACCCTGGAATGCCGGGCGAGTCACGAATTACCGAAACGCTTTACGCCGGCCTGCAGCTGATACTGCCAGGAGAAATCGCACCCGCTCACCGCCATACTCAGTCAGCACTTCGATTTATTGTTGAAGGCAGCGGTGCCTACACCGCGGTGGACGGTGAAAAAACCATGATGGAAGAAGGAGACTTTGTCATCACGCCATCGTGGACCTGGCATGATCACGGAAATGAAAGCGATGCACCAATGGTTTGGCTGGACGGCTTGGATATTCCGCTGGTCGGGATGCTTGATGCTTCATTCTTTGAAAAGTACCCTGATGAAGTATTTCCTGAGGTCCGGCCGGTTGGCGATGCGCTTGCCCGCTATGGGTCCGGTCTGCTGCCGATTGGCTATGAAAGTCATGTACCGACATCGCCTGTATTCAATTACCCGTTTGTCCGAACTCGAGAAGCGCTTGAACGAATGAAGGTGGCGAATGAGTGGGATGCCTGCCACGGTCTGAAGTCGAAATACGTCAATCCGGTAACCGGCGATTACGCCATGCCGACCATGGCAACACACATGCAGCTGCTTCCCAAGGGATTTGAAACTTGCGGCTATCGCTCGACTGATTCGACGGTTTTTTCAGTTGCTGAAGGACACGGGCGCTCGCAGGTTGGCGATACCACAATCGACTGGCAAAAACGAGACACGTTTGTTGTACCGAGTTGGACTGAGGTGCGGCACTTCCCAGCTGAGGATTCTTATCTGTTTAGTTTTTCCGACCGGCCAGTCCAGGAAAAACTGGGTCTTTTCAGAGAGTTGCGCGAAGCAAAGTAACCATCGTACAGTTCACTGCCAATCGGCTGGCAAGTGACAAAGCAAACCCCCGCAGGATTTCAGCACAGTGAATAAAGTACTGTCCAGATTGGAGTCTGTAAACTGGTTTAGCAGAGTCGGACAATCAGTCACCGCTGCTGACCAAAAGAGTATCGGTGAATATCTGGTCGCTTGCGGGCGTAAGGGTTATCCTGTCCGATATGTCTATAATCTTGACGAGGTTAGGATGTGCATCAGGCTGCGTTTTGACCCCGACTGGTTTCGTGCGGAAGAAAAATATCGCCAGCAGTTAAAACATTCAATCAATTCGGTTGATTATGATGAGTTCAAGGTGACTGTGGACCCGGTAATTGAGCGCATGTCAGATTGCGTGCTGGAGGCTTGCGAGCGGCACCTGGCTGGTGCAGATATCCAGATGCTCAAGGTTGCATCGGGCAGTGCAATCGAAGTGTGCTATCTGTATGCATTGGAATCCGCTGTCAACGCTCGATTCTTAAGAAGCTTTGACTGTAAGCTGAAGGTTTTTGTAAGCGGCAGGTGGCCGTTGACGATATCGGAAGACGGCTTTAACGTGTTCTAATCGCGCGCTGCCTGTCAAAGAAAAAAATGACGAATTCACTATGAAGCAATAAGCCCGGACTTACCTGTGACATCATGACCGCGCAACCAGGCATTCTTAACCCGCCGGCACTTTACCATATTCATGTTGAATACAGATTTGACCGATTCGACGATTTAGCCG
>JAJDZL010000178.1 GCA_022824665.1 Gammaproteobacteria bacterium
GCCCAGGTTTTGAGGAGTTTGCAATGCTAACGATGCTGGATGTCGCAAAGGCCGTTCAGGGTAGCCATCTTGGCGGCAATCCGGTGCTGAATGCGGTTAGCACGGATTCGCGCACCATTGCAGACGGCGCGCTGTTTGTCGCTTTGCGGGGCACGCGCTTTGATGGTCACGAGTACGTTGATGAGGCATTGGGTAAAGGCGCGCACGGGGTGCTCGTAGATGTCCCGGTCGATGCTGCTATTGCGCAGATTGTCGTGAACGATACCGAAGCGGCACTCGGTCAGCTGGCCGCTGCATGGCGCGCCCGTTTCGATATACCGGTAGTCGCCGTTACCGGTTCAAATGGCAAGACCACTGTCAAGGAAATGATTGGCCGCATCCTGAGCGCAAATGCTGACACGCTGGTCTCACATGGCAATTTCAACAACCCCGTTGGTTTGCCGCTGTCGCTGTTGAAGATTCGTCAGCACCACCACTTCACCGTAGTGGAAATTGGCATGAACCAGGTCGGTGAGATTGAACAGCTTGCTGCTATTGCCCGACCCACTGTCGCGGTAATTACCAACGCCGGCGCCGCTCATCTTGAAAATCTGGTGAGTGTCAGCCAGGTGGCCGAGGAAAAAGGCAAAATACTCTCGGCACTCGGTGCAAACGGCATTGCCGTGCTTAATCGTGATTCCGAGTACTTTGCCAAGTGGCGTGCAATGGCGGGCTCACTCAAGGTAATCACGTTTGGACTTTCCAGCCAGGCTGATGTATCAGGGAGCTATGAACCGCTCGAGTTCGGCTCCAGATTAAACGTAAACTCGCCCGACGGGCGTTTCGAGCTCAATCTACAGCTTGCGGCTGAACACAATGTGGTCAACGCGCTCGCCGCAATCGCGGTCGGCGTCGCGCTGGAGCTGGAGCTCGCATCAATCAAGTCCGGACTTGAGTCAATGACCGCGGTTGCCGGCCGTTTGCAGCTTCGTCAGCATCAGGCAGGCGGGCGGCTGATTGATGATACCTACAATGCCAATCCCAACTCGGTTGCCGCAGCACTTGAATTTCTATCCAACCTGTCAGGTGACCGTCGACTGGTTATCGGCGACATGCTTGAGCTCGGTGCAAAAGTCGAGTGTTTTCACCGCGATATCGGCCGTCAGGCACGCGCCAGTGGCATCGGGCGGCTGTACGCGCTCGGTGAGCTGAGTGAACACGCGGTGCGAGAATTCGGGCGCGGCGCACAGCACTATCCGGACCGGGACGCACTGGTCAATGATCTTTTGAGTGATTTGAATCCCACCACCACACTATTGATCAAAGGGTCTCGCGGCATGCGCATGAACGAGATCGCGGACGTGCTTTGCGATCAGGATCAATTGGCTACAGGTACGGCGCCATGTTAGCTGACCTGCTGCTTAATTTCTCAGATGAGATTTCCTGGCTGAATGTGTTCCGCTACCTGACTTTTCGCGGCGTACTGGCAGTGCTCACTTCACTATCGATCGGTGTGGTTGCATTTTTGATTGTGATTCCCAAACTGCGCGCGATGTCAATCGGTGAGGTGGTGCGTGAAGATGATGTGCCGCTGCACACCTCAAAAGGCGGTACGCCCACCATGGGTGGTGTCGTCATTCTGTCTGCGGTCGCGTTTTCGACGCTGCTGTGGGTCGATCTTCACAATCGCTTTGTCTGGTTTGCACTGCTGAGCTGCATTGCCTATGGGCTGATTGGATTCATTGATGACTGGCGCAAACTCAGGCAGCAGCGAAGCGGCGCGGGCCTGTCGGTGCGCAGCAAACTGCTGTTACAGTCGCTGGTCGCAGCGGTGATCGCAATCATACTGTATGTAACTGCTGATAGCGCGGCGCAGACAACGTTGCTGGTGCCGGTTTTCAAAGATACGCTTATTCAGCTGGGCATCTGGTTTGTGCCCTTTACGATGCTGGTGCTGGTCGGGACATCGAACGCAGTCAATTTGACTGACGGTCTTGATGGTCTGGCGATCATGCCGATTGTGCTGGTGGCCGGGGGGCTTGGAATATTCAGCTATGCGACCGGACACGCAGTGTTTGCCGACTATCTTGCCATTCCGTTCGTCGAAGGCGCCGGCGAGCTGGTGATTTTTTGTGCATCGCTGGTCGGGGCGGGTTTGGCGTTCCTCGTCTACAACTGTTATCCGGCGCAGATTTTTATGGGTGATACCGGGTCCATGGGTCTCGGTGCTGCCGTAGCCATTGTTGCCGTACTGATTCGGCAGGAATTGGTGCTTTTCATCATGGGCGGACTGTTCGTCATTGAGGCGATCTCCGTCATTAGTCAGGTAGCCTCGTTCAAATTACTTGGACGACGCGTCTGGCTGATGAGTCCGCTACATCATCACTTTGAACAAAAGGGCTGGCCGGAACCCAGGATCACAGTCCGATTTTGGGTTTTTTCCCTGGTCATGGTATTGGCCGGGCTGGCTACGCTTAAAGTTAGGTAGGAGAAAAATCATGAAACCGTCAAATCAATTATCGCGGTTCAATGCTACCACTGGCAAGGCGATCGTCGTAGGCTTGGGCAAAAGTGGAATTGCCTGTGCCTCATACCTGATTGACGAAGGTTGGGATGTCCAGATGGCTGATGTCATATCGCGCACCAGCCTGGAAAACCGGGTCAGTGCAATGCTGCCCGGAATTTCAATCCACTCGCCCATCGAGCCCGACCGGTTCTTCAATACGGACCTGGTTGTGCTCAGCTGTACGTCGGCGCCGTCCAACGTCCGGATTGCCGAGCTGGCGAGAGACAGTGGTGCTGTGGTGATGAACAGTCTGGAGCTGTTTTTCAGCCGGGCTGAGAAACCGATCATCTCGGTCAGCGGCACCAATGGCAAGAGCTCAGTTGCAACCCTGGTTCGCAGCATTATTGAAAAACACCGTGGCGTTGTACACCTGGGCGGCTGTCGCGGCTTTCCGTTTATGGAGTTGCTCGACAAGCGGCAGACCGACGCCTATCTGTTGGAGTTGTCAGCGCCCTACCTCGAACAGGTGGACAGCCTGGCCTCTGATGTGGCGGCAGTTCTCAATGTTTCACCGGATCACATGGAACGTTATTCCACGGTGGATAGCTATGTAAATTCGATGTCAAAAGTCATCCGCGATGCCAGGACCGCGGTGCTCAATCGCGATGATCCGATTGTATCCGGGATGTCCACCAGCGGAACCCGTATCACCTTTGGCATGAACCCGCCAGACAACGAAGGCGACTACGGGGTTGTCGATTATTCCGGAGTGAGATGGATTGTACGCGGCGCCTTGAAGCTCATCAACCTTAACCGCTGCCAGCTCAGTGAAGATCACAACGTGATGAATATGCTTGCCAGCTGTGCCATTGCAGATGCGGCAGGATATCCCGCCAAAGCGGTCAGAACGGTCGTCAACCAGTTCGCGGGTCTGCCGTACCGGTGCAGTACCGAAGGCGAGTGGAACGGTGTGCAGTGGGTGAATGACGCAAGGTCCACCAACGTTGGGGCAGCGCTTGCTGCAATACAGTCAAATACAAGACCCGTCGTCCTGATCGCAGGCGGTCTGAGCAAGGGTGCGGATTTCTCGCCGATTCCAAAACAGGTTAACGGGCGGCTGCGGGGCTGCGTGTTTTTTGGGCGCGATCGACGCAAGATCAGCGAGCCGTTTAACGGCGGCATAGTCAAGCACCATGTCGAAGACGTTTACGATGCGATCAGTGTGGCCAACAGCATGACCAAGGAAGGCGACTGCGTCGTCTTTTCACCCGGCTGCGCCAGCAATGACCAGTTTAGCGATTATGAACATCGCGGGAAGACCTTTAGCCAGGCTCTGCAGATGCACATTTTATGAACCAAGTCTCGTCCAACGCAAATGCCGTGCCAAACCAGGCACAGCCGTCCGGCTACGACCCGGTACTGATCACGGTCTATCTGACACTGGTCGTGTTCGGAATGGTTGCGGTGTATTCCGCGACCATTGCACAGGCGTTTGAAACCGGCGATTCCTTTGTTTACCTGCGCAAAAATGCGATCAACATCTCCATCGCACTGATTGCGATGATGTTTACTGCGCGAATTCCGGTCGCGCTGCTTCGAAAATATGCATGGTACATTCTGTTTGCTGGCATCGGCCTCTTGACACTGGTACTGGTACCGTCAATTGGTGTTGAGGTCAACGGCAGTACGCGTTGGATGAAAGTCGGCAGCTGGCTGTTTCAGCCGTCCGAATTTGCCGAACTGATGTTTCTGGTGTTCGTCGCTCACTACCTGTCGAGTCGAAAAAATCGCTTGAGCAGTTTGCTTGCAGACGTTATGCCGATTGTTCTCATTTTCATTGTTTTTGCCGGATTACTGGTTGCAGAGCCGGACCTCGGCAGTGCCGTGGTGCTGGGTGCTGTGCTGATGTCAGTACTCTATCTGAGCGGTTTACGCGGCTCACACATTGTGCTGTTCTCGATACTCGCACTGTTAGCGCTCGGCTACCTCATTTTGGAAGAATCGTACCGGCTTGTGCGCGTGATGTCCTTTCTCAATCCCTGGGAGGACCCGTATGAATCCGGCTTTCAGCTGGTCCAGTCGCTGATTGCGCTCGGTCGTGGCGAGTGGTTCGGCGTTGGACTCGGCACGAGTGTGCAAAAACTCTTTTATCTGCCCTACGCCGGCTCCGACTTTTTGCTGGCGGTCATTGGCGAAGAGCTGGGATTCGTGGGAATCTGCGTCGTAATTTCGCTGTTTGTCGTTCTGATCTGGAAGATCTTTCACATCTCCTGGCTGGCAGCATCGGTTGGCGATGAGTTTTCAAAGGTGCTCGCCCAGGCCATCGCGATGCTGATCGCGATTTCAGCGATCGTCAACATGGGTGTGAATATGGGCTCGCTGCCGACCAAGGGCCTGACACTACCCTTTATGAGCGAAGGTGGGTCCAGCCTGGTTGCATATTCGATCGCAATCGGCATCGTGAGTTCCATCAATCGCGACGCTCAGCTGCAAGGTGCAAGATGAGCACAGTTGTCATCATGGCCGGCGGAACCGGTGGACACATATACCCGGCGCTGGCGGTGGGAACGGAGCTGCGCGCACGCGGTGTCAACGTGTACTGGATGGGTGTTCGAAGTGGGCTTGAGGACCAGCTGGCCCGCAGCGCCGGTTTCGAATTCGATGCGATTCGAATACGCGGAGTGTGGGGTGCAGGCCTGCTGCGCTGGCTGACGCTGCCGCTTTGGCTGGCGGTGTCGGTGTGGCAAAGTCTGTCAATCATTTTGCATCGACGCCCTGATCTTATGCTCGGAATGGGCGGTTATGTTTGCGG
>JAJDZL010000155.1 GCA_022824665.1 Gammaproteobacteria bacterium
CGGACCCCGCGGGTCCATCAAGCGTAACAATCCTTTTCATCCGACTAGCGGTCCGCGTGAGCTTCGATGCCAATGCCGCTTTTGCCGGCAAGCTCGGGAAAGCCCGGAAACGAGGTATTCACACAGTCACAATTGATAATCTTGACTTCATCTTCAGCAATTGCACCTGCCACTGCAAAGGCCATCGCAATTCGGTGGTCACCAAAACTGTCGACCTGCCCCCCGCGCAAAGTGCCGCCCTCAATGACCAGCCCGTCGGGCCGCTCCTCAACTTCAATGCCCAGTGCCGCAAGCCCCCGTGCAACGGAATCAAGCCGGTCACTTTCCTTCACCCTGAGCTCTTCACAGCCACTCAGCACGGTGGTCCCCTTGGCAGCCGCTGCAGCAATCGCCAGTATTGGAATTTCATCAACCATCAGCGATACCAGATTCTGTGGCACTTCGATCCCTTTTAGCGCGCCGCTGTAGCGCACTCGGATGTCGCCGACGGACTCCAGACTCATCATTCGGCGGTTTTCGATGCTATACGAACCACCCATCAGATTAAGCGCACTCAAAAGCCCCGTACGGGTCAGATTCAAACCGACGTTTCTGAGCAATATTTCAGATCCCGGCACAATCATTGCCGCGACAATGAAAAAAGCCGCCGAAGAAAAATCGCCCGGCACGTCAATGATCTGCGCATCAAGTTCGCGTTGACCCGTCAGTACGTAGTCGTCCCCGGACTTAACGATGTCACTGCCAAACGCGCGCAGCATAATACCCGTGTGATCCCGCGTAATGTGCGGGTTAACGACTCGGGACTTGCCATTGACAAAAAGGCAGGCAAGTAAAATCGCAGACTTCACCTGTGCGCTCGCAACGTTCACCGTCCAGTTGATGGGGTTTAACCGTTCGATCGGGCGAATATGGATCGGCGCCGTTTTATCATCGGTCAGCGCGATATCTGCACCCATCGCCCTAAGCGGCCGAATCACTCGCCGCATGGGCCGTCGGGACAGCGATTCATCCCCCGTCAGTACCGTGGCAAACTTCTGTGCCGCAAAAATTCCAGTCAACAGCCGCATGCTGGTGCCTGAATTTCCCAGATAAATCTCTTCGTGCGGTGCTTTGAGGCCGCCAAGCCCTGCACCATGGATCGCAACACACCCTTGAGTCTCGTCAATTTGAACGCCGCACGCTCTGAACGCGGCAATGGTTCTTTGTACGTCATCGCCCCGCAGCAGCCCCGTCACCCGGGTCGTCCCCCTGGCGATCGCGCCCAGCATCACCGCGCGGTGTGATATGGACTTGTCCCCCGGCACCGACAGGTGCCCGGACAAGGGTTCGCTGGAATGAATGGAGTACTCTGTCATCGCTCAACCAAAAATTCCGGCTATTTCATCCACCGGTCAAGATAAAAATCGCGCGAGACCTTGGCGATATCCATGACTTCCTTGAGGCTGTCTCCTTCACCATTTGAAATCTTCTCGGCTATGCTTTCGAGATTGGCGATATATCCCCTAAGCTCCCGCGTGACCGCGGCAGCATTGGCAAGACTGATATCGCGCCACATGGTCGGGTCGCTCGAAGCAATGCGCGTGAAATCATAAAATCCGGCTGCTGCAAGATCAAAACACTCCTTGCCACGGGCGTGATTGGCGATATAGTTCACCAATCCGAACGCCACAAGATGCGGCAGGTGGCTGCTGGCCGACACCAGCTCATCGTGCGTGGCCGCGTCCATCTCGCTGACCCTGGCACCGGTCGCACACCAAAACTGCTTCACAAACTCAATTGCCCGCGGGCCGCTTTGTCGGCTTGGTGTCACGATGGTACGCTTGCCTTGGTAAAGATCTGCACTCGCCGCAGTGACACCGGAGTGCTCCCGCCCGGCGATCGGGTGCGCGGCAACAAAACCGCGGTAATCGGCACTCAAATAACGCTCGGCCGATTCAACAATGCCACCCTTGACGCTGCCGGCATCGGTAATCAACGCATTGTGATAATCTTCATCGGCAATCTTTCGAATGATTGCATCCGTCGATAGCACCGGTGTTGAAATCAAAATGACTGTGCTGGTCGAGACCTCTTCGGCAAAGTTTTGCGTAAACCGATCAACTACACCGAGCTGAACGGCCTTTTCCAGGTTTTCAACTGAACGGCCGGCACCGACAATCTCCCGCACAACACCGGCTGCTTTTAAGGCCAGCGCAACCGACCCGCCGATCAGCCCGACGCCGATGACGAGCAGCCTGTCGATCTGCAACGCACTCGCCATCAAATCACTCCAGCCGCCTTGAGTCGCGCGAATTCACTCAAAAGGCGTTGGTTCTCCTGCGCCGTACCCACTGAAACCCGTAAGTGATTTGGCATCCCGTAACCACCGATTGGACGCGCGATCACCCCGCACCTGAGGAGTTCCTCATGGACCGCAAGTGCCGGTTTTTCAAGATCGACGCAGACAAAATTACCCACCGACTCAATCGTTGCGTAGCCAAGCTCAGCAAAGCCAGTGCCGAGCACCTGCATCTGCGCCAGATTCAGCTCGCGCGAGCGGGTGACGTGCGCTTCGTCTTGCAGCGCCTGAACCGCGGCGGCCAGTCCCAGGCTGCCGCAGTTAAACGGCTGCCTTGCACGGTTCAGAAGATCGCTGACCTCCGGGCTCGAGAGCGCATAGCCGACCCTGAGGCCAGCCAGACCAAAGATTTTCGAAAACGTACGCGTCACAACCAGGTTTGGGTAATCTTTAAGCCATGTGGTACAGTCGGGATAATCGGCTTCGACGACGTATTCGGCGTACGCCTCATCGATCACCACAATCGTCGAACGCGGCACTTGGTCCAACAGCGCTTTCAATTCGGCAGCGCTCGACCAGGTACCAGTCGGGTTGTTCGGATTGGCAATATAGACGATCGCGGTATTTTCATCGACCGCCGCGGCCATCGCCGCGATATCGTGCCGATAATGCGTCGCATCGATGATCCGAATTTCGGCATGCACATAAACAAGCGACAAATAGTAAACAACAAACGCATGTTTCGAGATCACGCCGTTTTGCCCGGGCTCGACAAATACCCGTGCCAGCATATCGAGCACATCGTTCGAACCGTTGCCAAGACAGATCTGCTCCATTGCCACACCGTGGCGGGCCGCGATCGCTTCTTTCAGTTCAAAGCCGGCACCATCCGGATAGCGATGGATATTTTCGCTGCGCGCGCGAATGATCTCGAGTGCACGCGGCGAGGGGCCAAGCGGGTTTTCGTTCGATGCAAGTTTAATCGCATCGTGAATGCTGTAGCGCCGCTCAATTTCCTCAATCGGCAAGCCCGGATCATACGGCGACAGCTGCCGAATCCCGGAACACGCCAACTGATAGGCATCAAAGTGACCGGACATCAGGCCGCGTTCTTTGGATATGAGCCAAGCAGCTTGAAAAGTGGCGCTTCTTTTTTTAGCTCCTCAAATAACGCAACGACTGCCGGGTCTTCAGCATGACCATCGAAATCGATGAAAAACACGTACTCCCAGTTGCCTTTCTGACTTGGATGGGATTCAATCTTTGTCATATTGATTGAGTGGCGCGCGAACGGCTCAAGCAGTTTCAAAAGCGAGCCCGGTTCACTCTTTTTTGACATCAGGACGCTGGTCTTGTCGCTGCCACTCCGGCCTACTGCAATATCGCCAATAATCAGAAATCGGGTTGCATTGGCAACAAAGTCCTCGATATTTGCGCGCAGCACATTGACACCATAGAGGGTGGCTGCCTCTTCACTGGCGATGGCTGCTTTTGCAGGGTCTCCCTTGACTTCCATGACCGCCGCGGTATTGCTGCTGACTGCGTTGAGCTCAGCGTGCGGCAATGTTCGGGTCAGCCATTTACGACACTGGGCGAGTGCCTGCTCGTGCGCCCAAACCGACTTTATATCGGCGATTTCAGCGCCGCTGCCAACGAGTGAGTGATGTATCGTCATCTCGATCTCACCGCAAAGGCGCAGCGTCGAATCCAGCAGACAGTCAAGCGTGCTGTCGACCACACCCTGATTGGAATTTTCCACCGGAACCACACCAAACTGCGCGCGCCCGGCTTCAACTGACGAAAAAACATCATCAATCGTCGGCCGAAACACCGCTTCCATCTGATGTCCGAAGTGCTGCAGGGCAGCCGCATGTGTGAACGTACCTTCCGGCCCGAGTATAGAAATCCTAAGCTCCTGCTCCATCGCTCGGGTGGCTGAGATAATCTCCCGAAAAACCCCCACAATGATGTCATCCGGAATGTCACCCTTATTGCGGTCCCTGACATAGCCGAGAACCTGCGCCTCGCGCTCCAACACAACATATTGCGGAATGTCCTCGACTTTGCGTTTGACTTCCGCGACGCGCCGGCCAAGCTGCGCGCGCTGCTCAATCCGCGTCTGCAGCTGAATATCGATCGCATCGATTTGTTTTCTGATTTGCTTGATGTCCATGGTAAAGTCTAACGATCAGTTCACTTTCGCATCAGCAGTACTTTCGGGCTCTTCAGAGTGCTCATTGTTCTGAGCATCGTCGCTGTCACTGAGTGTCGCAACACCGACCAGCGTCTGATCGTCCGAGAGACTAATCAGACGCACCCCGGCTGCGGAACGCGAAAATTTCGAGATGCCGCTCACCTCGGTACGAATCAGTGTGCCGCCGTTGGTGATCAGCATAATCTCATCGTCTTCATTCACCAGGTGCGCATCAATCATTTCAATGTTTTTGTCCCGCTTGTTTGCCGGCAGCACAAATATCCCGCCAATGCCCCGGCCCTTGCGCGGCAGCTGACTGATGTCAGTGCGTTTGCCGTAGCCATCGGAGCTGACCAAAAGTGCAACGCTGTCAGCCGCATCCGGCTCGACCAGGATCATTGACATGACATGCTGATTGTCCCCCAGCCTGATGCCTCGGACTCCCATCGAAGTTCTGCCGGATGCACGCACCGCCTGCTCGTCGAACCTGACCAGTCGGCCAAAACTGCTGATCAGAATAATATCGGCACTCCCGCTGGTATAGCCAACATTCACCAGCTCGTCCCCCTCGCGAAGCCCAATCGCCTTAAGACCATTGGACCGCGGGCGGGAAAAATTTTCCACCCGACACTTTTTAACCAATCCCCGGCGCGTTGCCATGAATAAATACCGGCCGGCGTCCTCCTGACTGAGCAGCACTGCGGTCACCTTCTCTCCCTGCGCCAGAGCTGGAATGACGTTAATCAGCGGCTTGCCGCGCGCGGCTCGCCCGGCTCGCTCCAGACAATAAACCTTGGTCCAGTAAACCTTGCCGAGATTGGTAAAGCACAGCAGCCGGTCATGCGTATTGGCCGAAAACATCTGACTGACAAAATCATCGGTCTTGTGGGTCGTCGCAGTCTTGCCTTTGCCACCGCGGTGCTGCGAGCGATACTCCGACAGCGGCTGCTGCTTGGCGTAGCCCTCGTGCGAGATGGTAACCACAACATCTTCGCGTTCGATTAGATCTTCATCCGTAATATCGATCGCATTTTCGACAATTTCAGTGCGCCTTGCGTCGTTCTTGCCGTACTGGTCCCGAAGCTCGGTCAATTCTTTGGATATCTCAGCCATCAACAGCGTCTGAGAACCGAGAATTTTCCGCGTGCGGGCAATCTCGGCTAACACTTCGCGAAACTCCTGAAATACCTTTTCCCGTTCCAGACCGGCGAGGCTCTGGAGCGGCATCTTCAGAATTTCATCGGTCTGCGATTCCGAAAGCCAATAGCCGTCGGCAAATCGAAGCCCAACAGTTTCCTGCCTGGCCGGCAAGTCAATGTCTGACTCACTTGCTGCCAGTAATTCCCGAACTGTCGCCGGGTCCCAGCTGGTCGCCAGCAATTGCGCTTTTGCGCTCTGGCGGTCCGGCGCAGCGCGGATCAGCGCGATAATGCGGTCGATATTGGACAGCGCGACTGCCAGGCCTTCCAGGGTATGCGCGCGTGCTTCGGCTTTTCTGAGCTCGAATTCGAGCCTGCGGGTTACGACTTCCCGGCGATGC
>JAJDZL010000154.1 GCA_022824665.1 Gammaproteobacteria bacterium
ACGATTTAGTTTGTCGAGAATTGGATTCAACCTTCCCGACACACCTGGAATTTCTCCTGTTCCGTTTCTAATTATTTGCGAACCACCGTAATTCAAGGGATGCAGTTCCAAATGTAGCTCGGACTCCCGAGGAACCCAATCAAGATAGC
This sequence comes from Gammaproteobacteria bacterium, assembly GCA_022824665.1. Lineage (GTDB taxonomy): Bacteria > Pseudomonadota > Gammaproteobacteria > Arenicellales > JAJDZL01 > JAJDZL01. Next base: position 150 of record JAJDZL010000154.1, read on the forward strand.
CCAAAATCACGCTGAAGTCTATTCTTTCGCTGTAATTCGCATGCAGAATTGAAATTCGAGTATAGTTCTTCAATCTGTCGAGCCAAGCGTGCGCCATGCTGTTCACGGGTAATTTCCGTGCGGCGCAATAAATTGGAGTGGCCGCGTGATGCAGGAGAGGTGAATTTTTCTGTGCTGGAGCCGTCTTTAATGAAAAAGTGCGGCTTGGGGGTCAGTGAACCTAACATCTTGTATTAGGTCATTTACTGTCAGTGATCGACGTTAGCAGTTCAATCGACTGCTTTCTTTCGCACAAAATAGTTCGAATGTCATTTAAGTGAAATAATTTTTTCTTATTGTTCAAAATCGACTGCTTGAGCACTTCGTTGATTACTTTTTTGATTTCCGCATAACTTAGTCCTTGCGCATCTTTCGCTGCTTTTTCCCATGGAAAATTCTCTGTTGTTTTTGATGAAAGATACGTTTTTAGCAACAACATAATTTGTTCTTGATCAGGCAATTCATAATGAATCACATTATCGAATCGGCGAAATAAAGCAATGTCCAAGATTCTGGGATGGTTGGTAGCAGCAATAATGAGGCTGTGAGAACAGTCATGATCGATCATAAGCAGAAAACTGTTCAAAATTCGCCTTGCTTCTCCAATATCGTTTGTTAGTCCGCGTTGAGATCCAATTGCGTCAAATTCATCAAACAAATAAATCCCTCGGGTTTTTGATGTAGTATCAAATATCTGTCTGAGTTTGGCTGCTGTTTCGCCCATATATTTTGTAATCAAGCCGTCTAATCGCACCTGCAGCAAGGGCAATCCAAGTTCACCAGCGAGTGCCGATGCAGTCATCGTCTTACCAGTGCCTGGAGGTCCTACCAGCAGCACCTTTCGCTGAGGTTGCAGTCCGTGAAGGAGTATTTCAGAAGCATGACGCTGCTCTTGAATGATGCGTCTTAAATCAGATTTGGTTGTCTTGCCCAGCACCATATCTGAAAGTTTGTTCTTTGGATAAGAGACAGATAGCAGTTCAGCCAGTTCGCCGGGAGGACGGATGATCGGAATTGGATTTTGTTCGCCGGATAGCGGCAGGTTTGTTTTTTCTTTAGTGAGATCAACTAATTTTCTAAGTTCAGTGGCAAATTTGCCGTGCCCCAATTTTGCTTCGCGGGCCGCTATTTGCAAAGCCACAGTACAAAAGTGTTCAACATCACCCTCAAGATGAGATTTGACGAGGGCTTTAATTTGCTCCGCTTTAGCCATTCACTCCTCTCGTTTTTCTCGTTCCCTACGCCACACTGTATCAGACTAACGAGTCAGAATTAATGCCGAGTAACTGACTCTATAAATTCATAGCAATCAACGGCTTCGTTCAGACTACTCGGCATTAATTGCTACTCCAGATTAATGGTAAGAACAAAGCGCTGCGCAAAGTGGCGATCCGCGGTCACCCAAAACTGCGGTTCCAGATAGATTCACTCCCACTCGATTGTCGCAGGCGGTTTGCTGGAGACATCGTAAACAACCCTGCTGATTCCCGGCACTTCATTGGCAATCCGAGTCGCGATCGCCTCCAGTACTTCAAATGGTATTCTCATACAACGCGCAGTCATAAAATCCTGTGTCTGGACGGCGCGCAAGCTAATCACGTAATCGTAAGCACGGTTGTCGCCGACTACGCCAACAGACTTAATCGGCAAAAACACTGCAAAGGCTTGACTTGCTTCGTAGTAAAGGTCGTTCCTGACAAGCTCTTCCAGGAAAATTGCATCAGCCAGCCGCAACATCCCGGCATACTCTTTTTTAACCTCTCCTAAAATTCGAACACCAAGCCCCGGCCCGGGAAACGGATGCCGGTTAACAATCTCCGGGGACAATCCCAATTCGCGACCCACTTCACGCACTTCATCTTTGAATAGTTCGCGTAGCGGCTCGAGCAGTTCGAGCTGCATGGTCTCCGGCAGCCCGCCGACGTTATGGTGAGATTTGATGACCTTGGCTTTTTCTGTGCTGGTACCCGCAGATTCAATGACATCGGGATATATCGTACCCTGGGCAAGCCATTTGACACCGCTTAACTTTTGTGCTTCTTCCTGAAAAATGTCGATAAATGTCCGGCCGATGATTTTGCGCTTTGACTCGGGGTCGGCAACGCCCTCTAAAGCGTCAAAGAATCGATCCTGCGCATCAACAACATTGATGTCCATGCCAAACTCATTCGACATGCTTTGCTGTACAGATTTTGCCTCGTGCAGACGGAGCAAGCCAGTATCGACAAATATTGAGGTCAGCTGATCACCAATGGCCCGGTAAATCAATGCTGCACAAACCGATGAGTCTACCCCACCCGACAAAGCCAGAATCACCCTGTCCTGTCCAACTGTCTCCCGAATAATATCGATTTGTGACTCAATGATCGAATCAGTCTGCCAGTTTGTCGAGCAATGACAGATATCGCGAAGAAAGCCCTGCAGAATGTTCGTGCCGCCCACGGTATGTGTCACCTCGGGATGAAACTGAAGTCCATACAGCTGTCTCTTTGCATCGCCAACAGCTGCGTATGGCGAAGCGGCGGATTCGGCAAGTCGCTCGAACCCGTCAGGCAACTCTATGACACGATCACCGTGACTCATCCAAACATCCATGGCGCTCGCGTCGTGTCCGCCGTGCTTTTGAGTCGCATTCGCGAACAACTCGCAGTTGCCGATTAATTGGATTGGGGTATGACCGTACTCGTGTACCAGTGCGTTTTCGACTTTGCCGCCAAGCTGAGCGACCATCGTCTGCATCCCATAGCAGATACCCAAAACAGGCACACCCATCTTAAGAACTTCGGGAGCGACTCGAGCAGTAAATTTCTCGGTTACAGTTGCCGGGCCTCCGGACAAAATAACGCCAGATGGCTGGAATTGGAATATTGCGTCAAGCGACACATCGAAAGGATAAATCGCGCTGTAAACACCGGCCTCGCGAACCCTGCGGGCAATCAGCTGTGTGTACTGTGAGCCGAAATCAAGGACCAGAATCCGCGCTTGGGGTAACTCAGATTCGAAACTCCGTGCCACCGGGACTCCAGTTGTCAATAGCGTTGATAATTTGGTGATTCCTTGACAATTTCGACATCGTGCACGTGGCTCTCCCGAATTCCAGAGTTTGATATACGAACGAAACGACCGTGCGTTCGAAGCGCATCGATATCGACACTTCCTGTATACCCCATACTGGACCGCAAACCGCCCATCATATGATGAACCACCGTACGCATTGCGCCACGATACGGCACCCGCGCCTCAATCCCTTCCGGAACCAGTTTTACACTGCTGGTCTCTGACTCCTGAAAATACCGATCCCGAGAACCATTTTCCATGGCGCCAAGCGAGCCCATGCCGCGATATGACTTGTACGTTCTGCCTTCGTAGACTTCAATCTCACCCGGGGCCTCATCAGTGCCTCCAAGCATGCTGCCAACCATGATCGAATGTGCGCCGGCAGCAATCGCTTTGGCAATGTCACCCGAATAGCGGACACCGCCATCCGAAATTACCTTCACAGGCGTGTCCTTTAAGGCCCGTGAAACATTAATCACTGCAGTTAACTGCGGCACTCCAACCACGGCAACAATTCTGGTGGTACATATAGAGCCGGGTCCGACACCGACTTTAACTGCATCAGCACCTTGCTCTGCGAGATCCAGGGCCGCTTCACCAGTCGCAATGTTTCCGGCAATAATATCAAGCGTCGCAAATTGCCGCTTGATCTCCCGAATCTGCTGCAGCACACGCTCAGCATGACCGTGCGCGGTATCGACCACAACAACATCAACCCCCGCGTCAACCAGGCTGCCGACGCGCTCAAGTTCAATTTCTGTGGTCCCGACCGCAGCGCCAACCAACAGCCGTCCATCACGATCTTTACAGGAAAAGGGATAAACCTCGGACTTCATGATGTCTTTGACAGTGATCATGCCCTGCAAGCGAAACTGCTCGTCAACAACCAAGACTTTTTCGATTCGATTGGCATGCAGCAAGTCCATGACTTTTTCTTTGGTTGCGCCCTTTCTCACAGTTACCAGGCGACTTTTTGGTGTCATTACCGACGCAATTAAATTTTCGCTCGGTTCCTGAAATCTCAAGTCGCGGTTGGTAACGATGCCCGTCAACAGGCCATCGTCCAGCACAGGAACGCCTGAGACCTGATGTCTTTTCATCAGCTCCATCACCTGCGAAATGGTCATGTCCGCAGTGGCGGTAATCGGGTCCGTAACCGTGCCACTTTCGTGTTTTTTTACACGACGGACTTCCTGGCTTTGCTGCTCAATGGAGAAGTTTCGGTGGATAACGCCAAGTCCACCCTGCTGCGCCAGCGCAATGGCCATATCGGACTCGGTAACTGTGTCCATTGCTGCTGAAAGCAATGGCAGATTGAGGTTGATGTTCCCGGTGAGTTGAGTCTTTAGATCAACTTCTTTCGGTAAAACCGCAGAAGCAGCAGGAACCAGCAGAACATCATCAAAAGTGAGGGCTTGATCAATCGATTCCATTTAGAAATTATAGCGGTAATGTGACAGCCAATGTGCCAAATTAACGACCGCAGAACGGCTACAGCTTATCTCGACGCAGTACGAATATGCCGCTCAAGCGCTGAATCCGCAGATAGACTGAAATACAATGGACGCTGGTAAGGTCAGCATAATTCAGAAACAGACCGGGCCTCACGTTACGGTCAGTTCAATCAGGCTGCCGGCAAATGAATGACACCCAAATAGCACGATCTTGAGAGGCATAAAGTGGATCAATTTCAACAATACATCGACGGAAATTTTACCGACGGCAGCGCAGCCTTTGAAAGCATCAATCCAGCGAACGGACAAACCTGGGCCCTGATGCC
>JAJDZL010000029.1 GCA_022824665.1 Gammaproteobacteria bacterium
GTCCCCGTCAATTCGCTCAACCAGAATCTCCACCTTGCCACCAGTCGGCTTTCGTGCGAAGAGCCTGGCCGGGATAACACGGCTGTCATTGCAAATCAAAAGATCACCCGGACGAAACAGGCTCAAAAGCTCGGAGAACTGCATTTCGCGAAACTGCTTTGCCCGCTGCTCCACAACCAGCAGTCGACTTAGGGTTCTCTCTTGGGCCGGGTACTGTGCGATGAGCCGATCCGGCAAATGAAAATCAAACTGACTGATTGGCGGGTCCGTTGCTGAAGCGCTACACACAGCGGCTCAGATTGGACTTGCGGGATTCAGCGCCCACTCGGTCCACGACCCGTCATACAGCTTAAGACCATCTTGGCGAACCTGGCTTATTCCAAGCAGCAAGATCGCTGCGGTGACCCCTGAACCACAGGTGCTGATAATTTGCTGGTCAGCACTGATTGACAATGACTCCAGATGTGCGGCAATCGCATCAGCACCTTTCATCGTTCCATCGCCATTTAAGAGGTCGCCATAGTACATATTCTGACTGCCTGGAATGTGTCCGCCTCTCAGCCCCGGACGCGGCTCCGGTTCAGCGCCGCTAAATCGGCCCTGAGAGCGCGCGTCAATGATTGCTTGCGATTGATCGGACAATGCAGACACCACCTCCCCATGCGTGACAACGGTGCCCTTCGCCGCAGTCCCCTGATAGACTGCCGGTGCAACGTCCGGCGCGTCTTCCGAGACGTCACCACCGATCTTTTTCCACGCTGGCAGACCTCCGTCGAGCGTACTGACCTGCTGATGCCCAAAGGCACTGAACATCCACCATGCCCTGGCTGATGCGACGAAGTTTCCACGGTCATAGACAATCACTCGATCGTGCTCGGAAATTCCAAGCTCACCCATCGACTGCTCAAAAATCTCAAGCGACGGAAACACGTGCGGCAGCTTGATTGAAGTGTCAGCAATCGCGTCGATATCAAAAAATACCGCGCCGGGTATGTGCTCGAGCGCATAGGCGTCATAGCCCCGGGTCGGCAAGTTGGGAAGAAACCAGGTGGCATCGACAAACTTAAGGTCTGGCTCGGCAGACAAAGCCTTGGCATCGGCGGCTGAAATGAGCGGCTGAGTAAACATGAAAATCCCCGTCAGTTGAGTGGTGTGCCTAATATTTTATGCAGGCTTGCCAAGTTGCGCTTCAATATTCCGATACCAGTACATCAGTGTCGCACCACGAACGACAAAAGATACCATCACACCGAGCCACAGCCCGTGATTGCCAAGAACTTCAGTGCCTGGATACGCAATCGCCAGGAACACAACTGTAGACAGAAATACACTGTTGCGCATCTCAACCGTGCGGGTCATGCCGATATACACGCCATCAAACAGAAACGGCCAAACACATAACACCGGTGCGATAATCATCCAGATAAGATACTTGTCAGCAAGCATCTGGACGCTGTCGATACTCGTCATCAGACCGATAATCAGACCGCCAAACAGCCAATAGACCAGCACAAAGCAAAGCGCCACAATACACGACCAAAATAGCGCGACCACGACCGTCTGGTGCAGACTTTTTCGATTTTTGGCGCCATAGGCATTTCCCGCGAGTGCTTCGGCTGCATGCGCAAAGCCATCCAGTCCAAAGGCAAGAAAATACAAAAGATGCAGCAATATCGCATTGGCCGCCAGCACCACATCACCCTGCTTGGCACTCACCCACATAAAGTAAATGAAAATGACTTCCAGACAAAGTGTGCGAACCATAATGTTCACATTCACGGTCAGCAGTCGCAAAAGCCTGTCCTTGTGCAAGAGCCGTGGCACGGAAATTTGCCTAAAGTCAAAGCCCAGCACTTTGCAGCAAATCCACAATCCCAGGATGGCAGTAACTGCCTCACTCAAGACAGTTGCTGTCGCCACCCCGGCAACGGCCCAGCCAAACCCCAGAACGAATATCAGGTCGAGTACGATATTCATGCCATTGAGGACAAGCTGCAGTATGAGTGCGGTGCGCATGCGCTGCAGCCCGAACAGCAGCCCGAGTGAGGCGAGATTAAACATCGCGAATACCGAGCCCCATACCCGAATCTGGTAGTAGTCATAAGCAAAGCCTTCGACTTGATCTGTCGCTTCAAAAAACCAGAAGATGATTCGACCGATGGGATACTGAAAAAGGATCAGAATTCCGCCGAGAAGTGCTGCGATCCCGAGAGCCCGTATGTACGTCGCACTGATCTCATCTTGATCGTTGGCACCGTAGCTTTGCGCGACAAATCCCGTCGTTCCCATACGCAGAAAACCAACCAGCCAATAAAAGGTACTGAAGATCAGCGCACCCAACGCCACAGCACCGATATAGACTGGCTCCGGCAAATGTCCAACCACTGCAGTATCGACCGCACCGGCCAGCGGCAAACTCAAGTTGGCAATGATGACCGGCCAGGTCAGTTGCAATACGCGTTGATGTATTCGGCGATCCTGGAAGAATTTTGAAAACTGCTTTAGCACGCTATCCTCGTTGAACCACCGGTTGCCCACAAACCTGGGCGATTTTGAAGAATCTAATGTATTGATGTCACGCGTCAAAGCCGATATCTGAAAAAGCACTGACCCAAGCAATAGCGCGCTTAATTGGCTCTATATTTCAGCCTTAGGCCAAAGCCTCGAATTTCTGCCCTACTGTCAGCGCGTTTCCTTCGGACACCCGGTTAAATACAGGCAAAAACACCAAAATTACTATGACGATTAAAGCGATTAACGCCAATAGCAGATCTCCATGCCATCGCATCGCATCAATCGTCAAACGTGCAAGGTACAAGAGGCTGGTTAATGGCGCCAATGCTGAATTATGACTGA
>JAJDZL010000243.1 GCA_022824665.1 Gammaproteobacteria bacterium
GCTCAGCAAACCGGTGAGGCGGCGCGGCGTTTTGTCAGTTTTCGCTATCGCACCCTCAATTCACTGGATGCGGGCCAATCAGTTGCGGCTCGTATCAAAATAACCGTAAGAAGGTGTGGATTTCTGCCTCGCAGTATTATCCGTGGCAGCGTGAATTTGAGAACGTTGCACAAACACTCGCCCAAACCTCTTGCCGGGCTCCGCCTGGCTGACGCGAAGCCCATAACAACACTTGATTCGCGAAGATGGTCGAAGCGAGCGTCAAGGTCAGAGACAAGTGCGCATGAAATTTGGCACTCTGATCGGTTTTCAAGAACAATTCATACAACGGCCATGAATTCCAGCCATGCAACAGCACTCATCTACGACCAATGTGATCAATAGACTCGAAATCACAAAACTTCACCCGGTTTCAGTGATTTTTAACAAGCTGGTGAAATGTACGGGTTTGGCTCAGCTTTCAGATTCACATTGCGGTTATGCGTATACCCGCGTGAATAACGAACAAAAATCACACCGCGACGTGATTGACATTTTTATCGGGCGAATAAATGTCAAGAATATTCCAGTGACCTGTTGTCGGTGTCGGGTTGTTGATCATTGGAACATCGATGACCGTTGGTTGCGCGCTTTCGATTGCCGCCCGTAGTGCCGGCAGCAATTGTTCAGCGGATGATATCTGAACCCCCTGAGCGCCGTATGCGTTCGCAATTTGCACATAATTCGGGCCGAATTCTGGTGCCCCAGCGCGGCCGGGAAATGTGGTGCCATAGGTTAATCCATAATGCGCTTGCTGCAGTCCGGCAATGGTACCGAAAGCATTATTGTTCATCACTAGCCATACGATGCCGAGTTTCAATTCCACTGCTGTTGCCAGCATTGCAGGATTCTGCCCAAATCCACCATCCCCGACCAGACTAATCACCACGCGTTCAGGCGCGGCCAGTTTTGCGCCAATTGCACCCGGTGGTCCAAATCCCATGGTAGCAAACCCTCCAGGTGTCAGAATTGAACCTGGAGTCAGAACATCAAACTGTTGTCCAACGCCATTTTTATTCCAGCCGACATCCGTGGTAATGATGGCGTCCTCTGGAAGTACCTGACGTGTATCGGCCAAAATTCGTTCAGGCATCATCGGAAATGCATCCGATGTTGCCATTTCGCTATTGCGCGACTTGAAGTTCGCTCTGAACTTGGCAATCTCGGCTTCTATTTCCGGTCGTTTGAAACCCGCGGGATAAACTCGTCTTGCCGTCTGATTAAGCACTTCCAATGCGAGACGTGCGTCGGCTACAGCACCGATATGGGTCGGATAATTGCGGCCGATTTCAGACGGTTCGATATCAATATGGATGACTTTGGAGTCGGGAATGTTGAATGTTTGGTTCGGGTACCAGCTGGAACAGTCGGCCTCCTTGAATCGTGTTCCGATCGCGAAAATACAGTCCGCATTCAGACAGGTCTGGTTGACCAAATCTGTGCCCCAGAATCCCGTCATGCCGAGAACCAGCGGATGGTCGTCACGTAATGCACCTTTTCCCATCAGCGAATGTGCAACCGGCAATCCCATGTGTTCAACAAACTTTTGCAGGGCGTCGCAGGCTCTTGCCAGAACAATACCGCCGCCCGCGTAGATTATGGGATTTTTGGCCTTTGCCAGTGCTGCAACGATTTCGCGCGACGTTTGTTCATCGAGCGATGGTTTTCTGAGCGTTGGGGTGTTGTGTGCCATGCGATCAAATGAAGCGGAGGGGATGACTTCGCTGAAAATATCCATCGGCACATTAATCAGTACCGGTCCGGGCTGCCCGCTTTCAGCGAGGTGAAATGCTTTTTCGAGAATTTCAGCAATCAGAAGTGCACTGTCTACGCGCCAGGCGCGCTTGACAAACGGGCGGTAAATTTCCCACTGGGCCGCATCCGCGTGCAGGTTGACCTCCTGATGGGGGTGCTTGCCGTAGTAATGGGTTGGCACGTCACCGGCGATCACCACCATCGGCGTACAGTCCAGTGCAGCATTGGCGACTCCCGTGGCCGAGTTGACCAGCCCGGGGGACAGGTGGCTCAACACAACAGAAGCCTTGCCCTGCACTCGCGCATAAGCATCCGCTGCATGCGACGCGATCTGTTCGTGCCGGACATTAACAAATTCGATGGGACTTTCAGCCAAGGCGGCAAGGACTGCTATATTGGTATGTCCACACAGGCCGAAGACATGCTTGACACCCCGTCGCTCCAAGAAATCGACGGTGTGTTCAGCAACTGTTTTGCCTTGTTTACTGGTATTGTTCATTGCGATATTTCCTGTCCGTAAAATTCACCAAACAACTCCTGTTCAGACGGTCGATCTTCCGAGATCGGATGGCTGACCCAGGTGTAATTCATCATGTGTTTGAGGGTGACATTCTCATTGGTAATGTTCCCGCCCCAAATGCCGCAGCCAAGACTTGATGTCATCGGCATTCCGTTGGTAAAGCTACCGGCATTGGCTTTGGATTGGGGCTGACGGACCATCATCCGGCTGACCGGCGCAACGCGTGCCAATGCATCGATATGATCGTCATTGTAGCTGTAGATCCCACACGAATGCCCTTTGCCTCCAACCGCGTATATTTGACGTACGATATCAAGGGCATCGTCAAATGTATCAAAATGATAAAGAGCCATCAAGGTGGTCAGTTTCTCTTTTGAAAACGGGTGTTCAGCCCCAATCTGTCCCTGGTTTTCCACCATGAGAAATTGGCTGGATTCAGGGATTGAAAAACCGGCTGCTGCAGCGAGTTGTTGCGGCTGACAGGCGATCGTGTTGAAGGTACGGTTGCCATTTTCGTCCCACATGGCATTTTCGAGCAGCTGCTTTTGTTCATCATTACAAAGATAGCCGCCTTCAGATTCCAGCGCTTTAATCATCGGGACGTAGATGGATCGCTGGATGAGCACATTACCGTCTGCTGAGCATCCCGAGCCGAAGTCACTGGTTTTGGAGATTCTTGTATTTGCTGCAGCAATGTCGATGTCAGCAGTCTCATCGATGACGATCGAAGAGTTGCCGGCGCCCACCCCGTAGGCAGGTTTACCGCTGGAGTAAGCTGCCTTGACCATGTGACTGCCGCCGGTTGCAAGCGTCAAGTCGCAGGCTTCCATCAAGTGCTTTGTCAGCGGGATTGACGGTTTTTGAATCGTCTGAAACAGGTTCGCGGGTGCGCCGACAGCAACACAGGCGGTTCGCATCAGTTTAACCATCTCGCAAGTGGTTCGAGCAGTTCGCGGGTGCGGTGAAAAAATCACTGCATTGCGTGCTTTAGCCGCATAGATGCCCGTTACCGGTGGGGTCAGGGCAGGGTTTGTCATCGGTATCAGTGAGGCGATAACGCCTGCCGGTTTTGCATACCGAACCAGTCCGCGCGCCTCATCTGTTTCGATGATGCCAGTTGAACGGTGCCGCAATGCGTCGCGCAGTACACCGTGTATCTTGAAGCGTTTCGCCGGCCTTCCTTCGCGGTCACCGATGCCGCTTTCATCCACACCCATCTGCGCCAGACGGGTGAACGATTGTTCACTTCCCGTATACCAGCCGATGCACTGAGCCAATCGGTCAAGTTCCTGCTGACTCCAGTGTTCGATTTGGGCCATTGCTACGCGGGCGCGATTGATCAATTGCGTCGCGAGCTGGTGTTCGTCATCTGTCAGTTTTCGTACCATCCGGTCACCTCAAAAAAGTTGGCTCGTTGATTCAGGCAGTTATTTGGATGCTTGCGCGGCGCTTTGAACAGGCGGAGCCGACAGCCTGCTTAGCGTGATTCAGGCAGCGTCGGGCGTGCTCTTCGTAGCCGAGTTCAGCCACCCTGCTCTGGTTTGGTAATTCAATGGAATAGTTCATGGGCGGACAGCGCTCAATAATGCCTGCAAAGTCAATCCAGCCCTCACCCGGATAAAGGCGTGCATCACGTGCCAGCTGAATCATTCCCTCCCGGGTATCTGCGATGCCCGGCAGACAATCAGAGATCTGCAGCGAATGCAGCCACTCCGGTGGCACATGGAGCAGTTCGCCGATGTCGATTCGGCTCAAGTGCAGATACAGTGTGTCAACCAGAATGCCGCCGTTTGGGCGATTCGCGGCGCGTACGATATCGAGGACGTCATCCAGTGTCCGCAGACGCGAAAACGACGGGAACTCCAGATCAACAGTCAGACCGAATGGGGCCGCCAGGTCACAGCATTCAGCGTATATGTCGAGCAGGAAATTGCGGTCATCCCGCCGTTTTGTCCAGGCCGACATAATCATGTGATCTGCGCCAAGTTCAGCTCCGAGTTCCAAGGCAACTTCAAACTCCTGTGGGTCGCAGTCCTCGGTGATGCGTGCAACCTCAATTTCCAGCACTCGAATACCCGTGGTTGCCAGCGCGGTCTTCAGGGCACGTGTCTGTGCATTGTTCAGCGGTGAAGGTCTGAACTCCCCAGGCACGTTCATCGTGATAAATCGCGGACTGATTGCATCATATCCAGCGCGGGCCGCAATGTACACCAGCTCTGCAGGTGTACAGTTGATCAGGGTAAGATGAGCCAACGAATAAAGCGGTTTATGAGTATCAACTTGTCGAATGCCAGACATCCAGATCACTCATTTTTATATGGTGATAATAATAATATATGGTGATATGTAATATATCATATAAAACGCAACGTAAACATTTTGTTTGAACCTGCCGCTGTGATTTGTGCAGCTGCGGCAGCCAAAATTCCTGAGAGTTCGACTTGCGCAGTGCTGATTCGATTGACGGGTTTTGCGCAATGCCGGCCACCAGGCCATGCGCGATCTGTTGAAATTACGCCATCCGAAACCAGGCTCGCGGCTTTAGCGAGCAGGCCAGCAGATCAAGAGGGTCTTTGGGTTGGTTTGGTAAGTTGGGTTGCGCGGGTGCGAGTATTGCGTTCGACTATACAGCTTTGGCTCTGTCCGGATGGGTCTGAGGATGTTGTCGGCGCGTCACACGTTTGACGCGCAGCCACACAAAGCGGCAGGGAATGTATGTGAAAGGCGCGGTTGGTTGGATATCAGTACAGATTCAGTGAGCAAGGCAATTACTCAAGCACTTCCAGTGTGTGTTCAAGTCCCACCTGAATATGCAAGCGTAAAGATTCCGCTGCCAGATCAACATCCCGCTCGAGCGCAGCGTTCACAATATCGCGGTGTTCATCAATTGCGTCTTCACCCCGATAGGTCAGCACAAGCATTTGATATCTCAGGTACTTGTCATAGAGAACTGAGTGCAGGGACAGAAGATTCCGTGAACCGCATGCCTCAATCAGCGCGAGGTGGAATTCCCAGTCGTAGCGTTTCCAGTCTTCCTTCAGACTCTCGTCGCCCGCGTGCAGTTTGTTTTCGATCAGATTAAGCTTGTGATACGCTGAGACCACATTGCCTTCCCAGTCCGTATTGCCCTTTTCGACAGACAGGCGAAGCGCGTGGCACTCAAGCAGTATACGAAGATTTGCAATTTCGATTAAATCGTTGCGGGATGTGGGGGTAACAAAGAACCCGCGCTGGTCTTGCGCATCAACGAACCCTTCACTCGCCAGGCGGTTGAGTGTCTCGCGCAACGTTGATACGCTCGCGCCATAACGCTCGCGTAACTTGTCCAGCTTTAGACGGGAAGCGGGAGCGAGCTCACCAAAAATGATGTCTCGCTTAATTCGCTGATACGTTGCGGAACCGACTACATTTAACGACTGGCTCATATTGTGGATGTACTCCGTCCTGTTTTTTTTAGTTTGTCACAAGGTACATTAAGTATATGGCATTCGATTCGATGCCTTGGTCAACAGATGTCAACAGGACTTAAGAATCGAATATGATGTCATAATAATATGGCATTTATTAAAATATATGATAATAATTTGAGTATCAGCGACAGCCTATTCATGATTGGATTTGCTTTGCAAAAAATAAACAGGCGGTCGATTTCGTACGCAGTTGCAGCGCGTTGCACAGACAAGACCGGCTCAGCCAGAGTGTTATTCCACCGAGATATCCAAAAGTGGGAACACTAAGCCGCGCAGACAGTTGTGGGCCTGCTGCCGGGTGCGGTTCATTGCGATAGGCAACAAATTCTATGAACGCAAGCACCGCATTTTACTGTGGGAGCATGTTCAGATAGGACTGGTGATCTGTCTGAGAACTCACAGGATTGAGGTGACGGAGTGGCTGGAATGTTGTGGATTACTGAAATTCAAACTTGATTGAGCACACAAATTTCAGACCAAAAGGAGCCGTGAAATGAACGTCAATACAAACTGCATTCCAGCTGAACCTCTGGTGTAATGGACAAGACCGCCATAGCAGTAATTGGATTCGGTCTGATCGGCCAACGGCATGCAGAGGTTATCCGCAACCTGGCGCATTTGTCAATCGCCGCAATTGTAGAACCCAACGAAGAGCGCCGTGCACATGCGACTGAGCTGGGCGTGCCAGTGTATTCAACACTGGCGCAGATGTTTTCCCAAATCATGCCAGACGGTGTGGTGCTTGCAACCCCAACGCCGCTTCATGTTGAACAAGGTCTTGCCTGCGTGGCCAATCACTGTCCTGTTCTGATCGAAAAACCAATTGCTGTAACCGCCTTGCATGCGCGTACATTGACTGATGCAGCCGAGTCAGCTAACGTACCTATTCTTGTCGGACATCATCGACGGCACAGTGGCAAAATACAGGCTGCCAAAGAAGCGTTGGTCAGCGGTGCAATCGGTGAGGTCCGTGCGGTGCAGGCGAGCTGCTGGCTGTACAAGCCGAATCACTACTTCCAAGTTGCCCCCTGGCGGACACGTAAAGGCGCCGGGCCGATTTCAGTCAACCTGGTACATGATGTCGATCTGTTGCGCCACTTGTGCGGCGAGGTGAGCACTGTTCAGGCAGTTTCTATGCCTGCAGTGCGGGGATATGAAAATGAGGACCTTGCAACCGCGATTCTTACTTTTCAATCCGGCGCAGTTGCGACCATTTCAGTGTCAGACAGTATTGTGGCACCATGGAGTTGGGAGTTGACAGCACACGAAAACCCGGTATATCCGGCTACCAACCAAAGTTGTTATCTGTTAGGCGGTTCAACCGGAGGGCTGTCTTTGCCCGATATGCGACTGTGGCGCTATGTTGCCGAACCTGATTGGTGGACACCCATACATGCACACAACATGTCCTATTGTAAAAAAGACCCTCTGATCGCACAGATGGAGCACTTTGCGAAAGTTGTCAAAGGATTGGAATCGCCTTTGGTATCGGGTGTAGAAGGCATGCGATCACTGCAGGTCGTCGAAGCTGTCGCAGTGTCTGCCGACCAAGGGACAGCCGTTGAGTTGAATTTTGCATCGAATACAGACCTGTACGGTCCTTCAGCGAGTGAAACGGAAAAATATCGGCAATAATGAATAATATCTGTTATTATTTTTAATATATGTTATATTTAATTGCGGTTTGGACTTTACAGCTCGCCAAATTCTTGTTTATGTCAAAGGAGAAAATTATGAATATGAAACTTACTTGTCGCAGCGTGATTGTCTCGCTGGCAGCACTGAGCGTCATGGCTGGAATTGCGACCAGTTCATTTGCGGACGACAAAATTACACTACGATTGGCAACGTCTGGTTCGGAAACCGATCAGCGTTCGGTCGCAATGGCGGAGGTGTTTGCGCCAATGGTCGCGGGTTTTGCCGACTACCAGCCGGGTTATAACGGTACTTTATTCGCCCAGGGGACCGAACTTGAAGCCATCAGTCGCGGCAACCTGGAAATGTCCATTGCTTCGGCCCAAGAGTTGGCCCAATTTTTCCCTGAATTCTCAATCTTTGCGACCGGCTACGTTCATCAGGATGCAGCACATCAGGTCCGGGTCTTTAATCATCCGCTGATGGACCCTTTCAAACAGACAGTTGAAGATGCATTGGGTGTCAAACTGCTATCGGTCATGTATCTTGGACGTCGCCAGGTAAACCTGCGCCAATCCAAAGACGAACTGACTGTTACAACCCCGGCCGATCTTCAAGGTGTGAATCTTAGGATGCCAGGTACTGACGCGTGGCAGTTTTTGGGTAAGGCACTCGGCGCTTCGCCAACACCAATGGCTTTCACGGAAGTCTATACGGCTCTTTCCACCGGCGCGGTTGATGGACAGGATAATCCGCTGCCGACGGTAGTGGATGCAAAGTTCTACGAGGTCACAAAGCAGATCATATTGACATCGCATCTGGTCGATCTGAACTACATTGCGTTTTCGAAAGCACTCTGGGATGAGATGACGCCGGAACAGCAGTTGACCGTTCAGCGAGCCGCTGATGCTGCTGCTGCCGTAGGCCGACTGCGCCAACTTGAGAAAGAAGCATCACTATCTGCTTTCCTCCAATCTCAGGGTGTGGAATTGTATGAGCCCGATCTGGCTGCCTTTCGAGAGCATGTTCAGGGACAGTACATTGGCAGCGAATTTGCCGCCGATTGGCCAGAAGGCCTGCTGGAGCAGATTAATTCGCTTGGTAATTGATTTTTCCTGATTGAGCAGAACCAAAGCCGCAAGGAGAAAATCTCAAACTGCAGCTATCGAGACGAAACCAGATGAAACGGATTCTGAACTATTTCTCGAGCGGTGTTGAATTCATCGCCGCCAGCATGTTGGCGGCGATGTTCATGACTTTTCTGCTGCAGATTTTCTCGCGCTACGTATTGCAAACTCCGTTTGGCTGGACGCTGGAATTCTGTCTGATCCTATGGGTTTGGATTGTCTTTTTCGGGTGTGCCTTCCTCACGCGGGAAAAAGATCACGTAACATTTGACATCTTTTATCTGGCGGCTCCGCGTCGCGTACGCCAGGCGATGGCATTAATTGCGTGTGCCGCCCTCGTCATCGGCATGGCCTGGGCGCTACCGGCGACCTGGGACTATATCGATTGGATGAAAATTCGCAAGACCACGACCGTGAAAAATCCGTTCACTGGTGCCAAAATTCCAATCCGCACAATCTTTTCGATCTATGCCATATTTATGGTTGCGGTGATCTTGCGTTACAGTTGGAGATTTATTGACGTCATCCGCAATGGCCCACCCGATGAGGATCACGAACTTCCGGGGCACGGAGACGACGCGATATGAGCCTTGAGCTTTTAGTTTGCCTGATTACCCTGTTTGGTCTGGCAGGAATCGGCGCGCCAATCGGATATGCAATCATGATTGCAGCGGTTGCCTATCTTGGTCTGGCCGGACTGGACACGGCGCTGGCAGGTGAAAAAATCTTGCAGGGACTGTACAAGAGCTTCGTTCTGCTTGCAGTGCCTTTGTTTATCACTGCCGCGAACATTATGAATGCAGGTACCATTTCGGATCGTTTGTTAAATTTCTGCATTGCGGCTGTTGGGCGATTTCGGGGTGGACTCGGTCATGTGAATGTGATGGCCTCGCTGATTTTCTCCGGCATGTCCGGGTCCGCGGTAGCCGATGCGGCCGGCATCGGAAAAATAATCATCGAAATGATGTCTAAGGATGGGCGTTACAGTCGTGGTTACGCAGCCGCGATTACTGCCGCGACAGCAACGATCGGGCCCATTATCCCACCGTCTATTCCGATGGTTCTGTATGCTTTGGTTTCCAATGCCTCAATTGGTGCGTTATTTCTTGCCGGTATTGTTCCCGGGCTGGTGATGGGAGTCGTACTGATGGCAATGAATGCGTGGATTTCATCTCGTCGCGGCTTCGCCATGGAAGAACCGGTGCCGCTGCGCCAACTGCCCAAAGTCACCTTGAACGCGTTTCCGGCTCTGCTGATGCCGGTGATCCTGCTGTACGGCATCTATGGCGGCGTTACAACACCAACCGAAGCCGCTGGCGTTGCCGCCTTTTATGCACTGATATTGGCTGCGGTGTTTTACCGGGCACTGTCGATCAAGTCACTTTATCGGATATTTGTCGAAAGCGCACGCTCCTCTGCCGCAGTTGGTGTGGTCATTGGTGGCGCGCTGATTTTGAACTTCATCATCATTTCTGAAAATATTCCCGGCATCATGTCCGAAACGCTGACAGATCTGGATGTGCATCCGCTGGTCTTTCTGTTCGCGGTCAACCTGCTGGTGTTGTTCCTGGGGTGTGTACTGGATGCGACAACCATCATTTTGGTGATTGTGCCACTTTTTATACCAACCTGTGAAGCACTCGGTATTGATCTTGTGCATTTCGGTGTGCTGGTTGTTGTCAATTCGATGATCGGACTGATCACCCCGCCTTACGGCATATTGCTGTTCGTCATCAACGCGGTAACAGGAATTCCCCTTAAAGAGATCATTCGCGAAGTATGGGCTTTTCTCGGGATCCTGATTGCCGCACTCATTTTTATGATCCTTGTTCCTGATGTAGTTCTCTGGCTGCCGCGTGTTTTCGGGTACCAGGGATAAGATGCGCCTGTCGACCGCTACCATCCCGGGTTCTGACAGCCTTTTTGACTCACTGGATTCAATCGCCGCGGCCGGCTTTACCGGCATCGAGCTCAATGAATCTGATCTGATCAGATTTGACGGCGCACCAGAGGAGGTCAGCCGTCGCGCTGCGTCGCTCGGCCTAACTGTTGAGACTTTTCAATACTTGCACGATTTTGATGATCTGTCAGTATCAGGTCGAAATAAAGTGTTCCAGCGATTGGAGCGCCAACTTGACCTGCTGCAGACCATTGGTGCAAAGACACTGCTGGTGGCGGTATCTGCCCATGCAAAGCACACCGGACGCGGTCCCGCATTGATTGACGACTTAGCAGAGTTGACCACACGGGTTAACAGTCGAAACGCGCGCGCCGCGCTGATCGCATTGCCATGGACGCGACCAATACAAACGGAAACCCAGGCACTGGCGCTGGTTGAGGCAATCGACCATCGCGCACTTGGTCTGGCGTTGAATTCATGTGATTGTCTTTCCGGCGGTGTACCGCCGTCCCGGTTGCGCAGCATTCCAGGAGCAAGACTGTTTCATGTGCAGCTGTCCGATGGACCGATGGGCGGCGGTGGCGTTGCCCAGCCAAACCGCCGTTTCGGTGTACTGCCGGGTCACGGTGACCTCCCGTTGGTGAACTTTGTGCGGATACTCGCCCGCCTGGGTTATACCGGTCCTTGGTCATTGGCCTATGCCAGTCACAGGCTCTCGGATCACCAAAACACGTTAACAGCAGACGGTTTTCGTGCACTGGTGGCTTTGCTGGATGAGGCTGCCCGAGTTGAGCCTGCGCTGTCGACACCGATGCCGGATTTGCCTGCACGCGTCTATCCGACCGGCTTTGAGTTTATTGAGTTTGCAGTGGATGAGGAATCTCATTCGATGTTGACAGAAATTTTGCGAACACTGTGTTTTCGAAAGGAGCGCCAGCATGTGTCTAAATCTGTGCAGCTGTGGCGCCAGGGCGCAATCAATGTCGTAGTCAACTCCGAAACGAAAGGTTTTGCGGCCGAGTCCTTTGCCAGGAATGGTCCGTCGGTTTGTGATATGGCCCTGCGTGTCAGGGATGCCAATCAAGCTGTAATGCGTGCGAAGCAACTGGGGACGCGGGAGTTTTTTCAGCCCGTGGCAGCCGGTGAATCTGAGATTCCCGCGATACGCGGTGTCGGCGGCAGCGTCGTCCATTTTATTGATGAGAAATCTGACTTGCACAGACTTTGGGATATTGAGTTTGATGCGGTGCCAAAAACACAAGCGGTACCGCCTGCCGGTCTTCGACGAATTGATCATGTTGCCCAGACAATGCTTTACCAGGAGATGCAAAGCTGGCTGACATACTACACGACAACATTCGAGATGGACAAAACTTCGATTGTTGATGTCGATGATCCCTGCGGAGTAGTATTTTCCCAAGCCATCGCCAGTCCCGAAGGCGAGGTTAGGCTGAATCTCAATGGGGTCGAGGAATACGATACGTTTGCCGGCACATTTCTTGTTGAGCAATTCGATGCCGGTGTTCAGCACATTGCATTTATGAGTGATGATATTTTTGAGACCTCTGCGCATCTGAAGCGTTCCGGCATGGTGCGCCTTAAGATTCCAGATGATTATTACGTTGAGCTTAAAGATCGTTGGCAGTTGAACACTGAACTCGTTGAGCAGCTGCGGGCAAATCACATCCTCTATGACCGGGATGGTGATGGGGAGTATTTCCAAATCTACAGCGTCCCTTTTTTTCAGGGGTTCTTTTTCGAAGTGGTTGAGCGGCGAGGTGGTTACCAGGGCTATGGAGCGCGTAATGCGCCGATTCGCCTGGCGGCCCAGCTACGCAACATGCAAGACAGTCGGGTTTGATGCAACAGTACACAGACGACGTCCGCAGGTGGTGGCGCACCTCAATTATCGACATGGCTCCGGGGAGTATTGTGTTTCGAGGCCATCCGGTTGAAAAGCTGATCGGTAATGTCTCATTTGCTCAAATGATTTGGTTACTGGTCCGCGGCGAGCTGCCAACAACCGAGCAGGCAGAACTGCTGGAATGCGCCCTGGTAGCCGGTGTCGATCACGGGCCACAGGCTCCTTCCATCGCTGCTGCACGCATGGCTGCAACCTGTGGTGTGGGTCTGAACAACGTGATGGCGACAGGGGTCAACATGCTGGGCGATGTTCACGGTGGTGCAGGCGAACAATGCGCCAGATTGTTTTTTGGCATTGCTGAACGTCTGGAAGGTGGCGATCAATTTAGCAGTGCAATTCGGGATGGCATTGCTGCCTGGCAGAAAACCAATGGCCGGTTCGTTGCGGGCTTCGGACATCGGTTTCACAAACCAGTTGACCCGCGTGCGCCGCGCCTTATGGAATTGGTGCGTGAAGCGGCACGCGCTGGAACAGTCTCCGGCAGATTCGCTGATATTGGCCAAGCGGTTCAAGTTGAAATCAGTCGCCAGTGCAGCTCCCCGATTGCAATGAATATTGATGGCGCAACGGCTGTTATTTTTTGCGAACTTGGCTTTGCACCGCAGCTTTCGCGCGGACTTTTTTGTTTGTCACGTTCAGTTGGTGTACTCGCCCATGGTTGGGAGCAGATTCAGCAGGGCGGCCGGAACAAGGGGCCGATGCCGCCGGCATTGCTGCCGCACTACGAAGCAAAAGATAACCATGAGTAGCACGTTCCAACCCCTGCGGGTTGGTTTAATCGGTACCGGTCAGATTAGTGACATCTACTTACAAACCTGTGCAAAATATGATGAAGTTCAAATTGTTGCCTGTGGTAGTCTTGATCAGCATCAAAGTCGTGCCAAGGCTGCTCAGCACAATATCAATAAGGTTTGTACCCCGGAAGAGATAATCGCTGATCGCGAGATTGATGCAATTTTAAACCTGACGGTTCCAGCTGCCCATGCACAAGTGAGCTTGGCGGCACTGGAGGCCGGCAAGCACGTGTACTCTGAAAAACCGCTTGCTTCGAGTGTTGATGACGGTCTTAAAATTCTAGCCGCGAGCATCGAAAATGGGCTGACTGTTGGCGTTGCGCCAGACACCTTTTTAGGTGGACGCTGGCAGACAGTGCGTAAATTGCTGGATGACGGAATAATAGGTCGACCAACCGGTGTGAATGTTTTTGCCGGAACGCATGGTACTGAACGACATCATCCCAATCCTGACTTTTATTATCAGTCAGGCGGCGGCCCGATTCTTGATCTGGGCCCTTACTATCTTACAACGATGGTTTTTTTATTGGGCCCAATTACGCGAGTTGCTGGCCTGGCCAACCGGGCTTTTGATCAGCGTATGATTGAATGCGGTCCTCGCTATGGCACCAAGCTGGATGTCGAGGTCGATACCCATGTTCATGGTATGCTGGAGTTTGAAAGCGGCGTAGTCGGATCGATGACCATGAGTTTTGATATCTGGGACAGTGAAACTCCACGCTTGGAGATTTACGGTGAACAAGGCACCATTTGCATTCCGGACCCGGACCCGGTCCATGGATCGAACATTTTTCAGGGTGATGTCTGGTACAGAACTCGAGAAACTTCGCGCTGGACGCACCAGCCGCGCCCGACCGGGCGAGATCAATGGCAGGTGGCGAACAATGACCATGGATTAAATGAAGACAGCCGCGGCATCGGTTTGGTTGAAATGGCCTGTGCAATCCGTGAAAATCGCTTGCCGAGAGCATCGGGCAAACTGGCCTTTCATGTGTTGGAAGTCATGTTGGCCATACTAAGGAGTTCACAAAAGCGGCAGTTTATCGCCATTACCAGCAGACCGCCGATACCGGAAATTCTACCGCAACCCAACTCAAAGCGCCTCTTTGCGGTGTAAAGCCATGCCCGTCAAGACTCTGGACTTTGCAGAACCCTTTTTTACTGTTCGTATCATCAGTTATCGTTCACGATACAGAATTTCAGGCAAATCAATCCTGCTGAATCTTGCAGCTGAAACGGTTAGAATTCGAAACCAGCAACTCGGTGAGCTTCAATCAGCCATTGTGAAATGTACACCGGTAGAAAACGTGGTACACGCAGTTGTCGTTGAACGCTTCGCGGATTACGATGATGAGCAAGAACTCATGGCGCGCATTCGCACAAAGTGGCCATCCGCGTTCGAGGTTCGAGGCGAGGAGCGATTACGCGGTATTGAGCACTACATGTCACCGAAAGTTTGGGTCGGGCAGTTTGGCTTCACCATGTATCACTGTGCGACTGTGCCGGTAAACCTGGGACTGCATCGCGATCACAGTTTCTGCCCGGTGCCCGGTTTTCGCGAAGTGCACACACAAATCGTAGGATTCGGCAAGATGCAGCAATGCCATGAACGTGATATCGAAACGCTATATCTTGAGGAACCGATGGCACCGGGGACAACCCATCGCCCGATGTACGATGCTGAAGGCCGTTATCCGTGGCACCAGTTCGAAACGATCACGCCGTCTGTCTTTATGGCAGTGGAGATGCTGCCAGATGGTGTCGCGCCGCCCGCATTGTGAGCAGTTAGCAGCGATTGTTCCACATTCTATACATAACGGAGAAAAGTTATGCTGTTGCCAAATTCAATTGATTATGAGGGCCCATTCCCGAGATTATCCCGCAGATTGCGTCTAGGAGTCGTCGGCGGCGGTCGGATAGCAGGATTGCAGGCCAGTGCTGCGTACTTGACGGACAGATGGGAGATCGTTGCTGGAGCATTTTCTTCTGATCCGGTTCGCGCCAAGGCTGCCAGTACCGACTGGTCGTTACCGCAAGCGCGCTGTTACACTTCGTTTGAACAGATGGCTGAACTTGAAGTGAAGCGCGATGATGGGGTTGATGCGGTAATGATTACAACACCGAATCACTTGCATTATCCGGTGGCCCGGGCGTTTCTGGAAGCCGGAATCGATGTACTGTGTGACAAGCCATTAACCAATGAAGTTAAAGAGGCCGAAGATCTTATGGAGCTGACTGAACATACCGGCTGTGTTTTTGGTGTTTCGTATGTGATGTCCTGCTTCCCAATGATTCGGCAAGCCCGCGAATATGTTGAGAACAGTGGAATTGGTCGAATCAACCAGATTCATGTGGAGTTTATGCAGGACTGGATGACGCCAGAAGACATCGCCGACGCGGCGCATGTGAAATGGCGGTTGGACCCCTCAAAATCGGGTAAAACCAGTTGTGTCGGTGATATCGGTACCCATGCAGCCCATCTGGCACAGTTTGTCTGCGGGTTGAAAATGACCCATCTACGCGCTGAGTTTCATGTTTGCGGCAGTCCAAAGCCGCTGGAAGACACAGTGTTTATGATGACGCGCTACGAGGGTGATGTTCCAGGCACACTGATGGCCACCCGCCTCGCCCCGGGCAATCGCGGCGGTTTGCGGCTCCGTGTTTTTGGTTCACAAGGGGGTATGGAATGGGATTTGGAGGACTGCGAGCGGTTGAAATTGAATCAGTTCGGACAACCTGATCGAATTGTCAGTCGTGGTCACGGTCACGGCGTCAGTTCCCGAGTTGAGCGCTTGGTCCGCACCGCGCGTGGTTTTCCCGAAGGCATTATCGAGGCTTGGGGAAATCTTTATACCGAATTTGCAATGGCGGTAGCGGCCAGGCGAGACGGTAAATTGGTACCCGATCACTGGCTTGATCTGCCACGTGTCAATGACGGCATGGAAGGCGTACGATTTATCGCAGCATCGGTAAGGTCCAATCAAGGTAAAGGCGCATGGGTTGATATCTGATAGAAATGTTGAAATCAACTTTTCCGGCACGGCTACTACGATGGTTACTGCAAGTTACCGCTGCATATCTTCTGTGGCGATCAGATCTTGTGTGCCAGGCTGCGGCCTGCGGATATTGATGCAGCGAAAGGCAGCGATGAGGAGTTGCAGCACATTGTCGGTCAGCTTCGACAGCGCTGGCCGAACGCGCGCATTGTGATTCGGGGCGAGATGGAAAACCTCATAAAACAACAACAACTGTGTCTGTTTGCAGACCGTACCTCAACTCACTGAATGCGGGCCAATCAGTTGCGGCTGTACTTTTCCGCCTTTGCCTACATGCTGATGGATGCGATTCGACGAATCAGGCTTGGCGAAACGAAATGGGCTCGGATTCATTGCTCGACAATTCGCAATCGGCTGTTGAGATTTGCGGCGCGCATCAAAATAACCGTGAGAAAGGTGTGGAT
>JAJDZL010000065.1 GCA_022824665.1 Gammaproteobacteria bacterium
GGCAATTGTGAAGCTGGAGGATCGAGCCTGAAACCGTAGTACCGCTTCAGGCTCGATAACATTGAATAGGCATCAAATTGGCAATTCAGGCCGCATCATACCGCGCTTGGGCACCGTGATTACAACCAAATCACCCGGGCATTTTAGTTTCAATAACTGAGCCAGGACTGCACCAGTTCCTTGTTTGCCGTGACCCATTCGCGGGCGTATTCAGCAGGATCGCGCTGTTCGACACTGGCAACAAACGACCATTCATTAATCAATTGCTGGGTGAACTCGATTCCGTTTAACAGCTTAACCATCTCTGGTGCATCGGTTTCCAATCGCTTGGAATAGGCGATGTGTGAGCTGATTGGTGGAAACGAAGTTGCCACAAAAGAATTTTCCAGCCAGTTCGGATCATTTTCGAGATCTGCCACCTGCCATTTTTCAGGATCATGGGCCGGCTCTTCAATGACTGCCAGTTCATGCATTCCGAAGACGTGGTGTGGCAGATAACAAGCCCAGACGATGACCTTGCCGGCTTTGGCATCTGCGTCAATTTGTGCCAATATGATGTTCTCTTCGCTGACTTGCAGCTCATACAAGTCGGCAAATCCGTAATCTCTTGCTCTGACCTGGTGAATCTGAGTCGATTTCCAGCCTGGCGCGCCCATCCAGATTTCACCTTTCCCGTCACCGTCGCGATCGGTTAGTCCGACGATTTCAGGCCGGGTGAGATCGTAGACGGTTTTGAGCCCATAGGTGTCAACCGCGGCCTGCGTCGTACAGAAACCGTCGAAAGCCGGAAACGTGACGTCAGTCAATGAAACAGTCTCGTTGTCGTATACATATTCGTCAACCAGTCCCTGGTTATTGGGCAGCCAGACTTCGGGGTGAATGTCGACTTCGCCCTTGCCCTGATCCATCGCTTTGAAAAAGACGGCGTGATTGCCAGGTACCATATCGACTTGCAGACCGTAGTTGTCTTCTGCGACAACTTTGATTACGTTCGTCATGACCTTGGCATATCCCCAATTCAGCTCTCCAATGATGATTTTGTCAGCCGCATGGGAAATATTTGCAGCCAGCGCACTGCTGAACAGTGCCATACTGAGCAGTATTGATGATTTCCACATTTCATTTTCCTCCAAAAAATCAATTGAATGTGCTTAGTTTATTGAATATT
Source organism: Gammaproteobacteria bacterium (assembly GCA_022824665.1). Taxonomy (GTDB): domain Bacteria; phylum Pseudomonadota; class Gammaproteobacteria; order Arenicellales; family JAJDZL01; genus JAJDZL01. The sequence goes on from JAJDZL010000065.1 coordinate 1,169, forward strand.
TATAAGCACTTAGTACCAGCAAATCGGCATTTGCTTAGGTCAAGTATAGTACAAGGAGAGGCCTTTTCGTTGGGGACCTGTTGCGATTCTTCATGCGCAGATTTTTTGGGTAAGCACTTTTTCAGATCTCTGTTTTGGCGTGTAACATCAATACATTAAAATTTTTGAAAATGCTTCAACGAGATTAGTCGGTGCAATACGACAGTATTTGATGCGTTTTTTTGGCAGGACTGTCGAATGATCCTGGCAGCACTGCAATTGCCAGCTCTCCAACAGCAGTTTTCTAATCGTGCGAGCATCTTATCGGCTACGATTTGCTGGGGCGATGCCGTCAAGTTCAGATCGGTTCTTTTTGCCTGGATTTGCTTTGGACGATTCGGTCCAGAATCATTGCGCAGAACAGAATTGCCATACCCGCCAGAATCCCCTTGCCTTCATGGGCATAGGTCAATGCGTCCAGTACATCTTCTCCCAGCCCTTTGGCACCAATCAGTGAGGCGATGACTACCATCGATAAGCACATCAGAATCGTCTGGTTTATGCCAGCCATAATGGATGGTTTGGCAAGCGGCAAATCGACTTTTAGCAGCAAATAAAGTTTAGACGCACCAAAGGCAGTTGCCGCTTCCCTGATATGGCTAGGCACGCCCTGCAGTCCAAGAACTGTGAGGCGAACAACCGGAGGCATGCCAAATATTATTGTCGCGATGATCCCCGGTGGTTTGCCGATGCCAAAAAATGCGATGACGGGAATCAGGTATACGAACGATGGCATGGTTTGCATCAGGTCCAGAACGGGCCATATAAAGGCCCGAATTTTTGGCTTCCTTTGGCACAGAATTCCAAGCGGAATGCCGATGACAAGGCAAATCACGCAGGCTGTACCCAGCAGCGCGATTGTTAACATGCTCTTTTCCCAGAATCCAAATATCCCCAGGTAAAAAAGAGCTGCAGCTGTGTAGATTGCAACCCGCGTGCCAGCCGCTTTCGCGGCGATGAGCACAACGGCGGCCATGACGATGATCCACGGGGTTCCAACAACAATAATTTCCAGAAAATCCAGCAACTGTCGGATGGCGAGCGTTACCCCGCCGAACAATGCAGAGAATGATTCGGTCAGCCACTGCACAGCATTGTCAACGATCGACTCTGCTGTGCGACGCAGACTAATGTCAACCGGAACATGCGTCACCCACTTGGGAATATTTGTCGCTGAAAATCTGTATACACAGGCGCTTAACGCAATCAGGTAGAACACACTGATTGAACCGGTTTGAATAAAGCTGATGCCACTTGCTAACATCTGGTTCGCCCGCCATTCCTGGAAGCGGTTTTTCAGCAATCGATTTGCAATCAAACCCTGGGTCATTTTCAACGCCACAATCAATACGATGCCAAGTGCGGTAATGAAAGGCGCTTGTGCTGCGGCGTGCTCAGCCACACTAAGCGCTTTTTGGCTGGCAGACTCAAGTGCCAGTGCTGACTCGGTCAGTACCGCGGCGTTATCGGCGCCACTTGCCGCGGCTTCCTGCGCTTCAGTGTGGCGCAATTCGGCCATGTTTGCCAGCCGCTCGGCGCGCGCGAACTCTTCGTGACCCAGCTCCGCAAACAGGCCTCGGGCAATCTGCACAAATGCGAGGCATTCGAGAAATAGAAAAATCCAAAAAAATAGCCACAGATTACGCGCGCTCCACCAAATTGGACCAAGCAGCGCAGCCAGCGTATTGAAATTGAAAGTGAGCCGCGTCGATTCATCGAGCCGATCGAACTGGGCAGTGTAGTAATCTGCATTGAATCCAACAAATTGTGCAATTAACTCATTGCGTTGCGTTGAGGTTGTGTCGCCTCTATTCGTGTGTTGGTTCATTGGTTTTGCTCCCGCTGCCTTTGATCGTGCGCAGTAGTTGTTCTCGGTCGATATAGCCGACATCATTGTGCTCGGCATCAGTGATTACGATGGGTCCGTCATGTTCCAGTGACACATCAATCAGGTGATCAAGTTCATAAGTGTCGGCAAGCCTGGGTGCGTTGACCAAGGCGCTGGGCTTGCCGGTATAGGCGTCGATTGGATGCATGGCGCCCGCCGCGCTGATGAGCTTCAGCCGTGAAATATTTGCGACGAACGCGGCCACATAGTCATCGATGGGGTTGGAAACAATCTGTTCCGGCGTGCCAATCTGCACCAGCTTCCCGTCATTCATGATGGCAATTCGGTGCCCGATTCGAATCGCTTCATCCAGGTCATGGGTAATGAATATTGTGGTTTTGTTGGTCAGCTTTGACAGCTTGATGAATTCATCCTGCAACTGTCGGCGAATTAGCGGGTCCAGGGCACTGAACGGCTCGTCCATTAGCAGGATGTCGGGATCTGCAGCCATTGCCCGAGCCAGTCCAACGCGCTGCTGCATTCCGCCTGACAGCTCGTGTGCGTAGTGATACTCCCAACCGGCAAGTTCCACCATCGCCAGTACGCGTTCTGCAGTCTCCCTTCGCTGTCGCCGATTGATGCGCTTGACGTCCAGCGGCAGTGCAACGTTATCCAGCACGGTTCGGTGCGGCAGCAGGGCGATGTTTTGAAACACCATGCCAATTTTGTCTGCCCGCATCATGCGCAACTGCTTTTCATCTTTTTGCATGATGTTTTCACCTTGGATGATGATTTTTCCACTGGTCGGCTCAAGTAGTCGGTTGATATGCCGTACCAGCGTTGATTTGCCGCTTCCTGACAGCCCCATAATGCAAAACACTTCACCTTCATGAACGGAAAAGTTTGCATTTTGAACGCCTACAACACATTTGAATTCGGCCAAAACCTGTGCTTTTGTAAGCCCATTATTCAGGATGGCTGACATCGTGGACTCGACTTTTTTGCCAAATATTTTCCACACGTCAATGACCTCCACAGCAACAGCTGGCGCTTGCGGTAATGAGTGTTTGTGAATTTCCATCATGCAGGTTGCTGACATACAAGTTAAAGACGCTTCACGCTAGATCACAAATTCGCTTGCAGATCTCGCGTATGCCTCCGTATCGGATTGGTGCATCATTTTCATCGGCGCAAGGCCAGGCGCAATTTGAATTGCTGTATCGACCGCGGTACGTTTTAGCCTGGTACATGCACAGTTTCCGGATAATTGATTTGGGTCGCCGAACAATTTATCTGGCAAATTATTCTTCTGCATTATAAGAACGGCCGCCATAGCAGGAAATTGCACGAGTTGAGTTGACGAGTCGACGAGCGTTCAGAAACAGGCTTTCGCCGCCCAAATTGCTTATAGTGTGGAGAGGCTTGAAGCATGCACAGGCAACCGGTATCAGCAACGGACAGCCACTTTAGTCACAAGCCATCTCAAAAAAAAAGGGTATACGCGATGGATGATTCTGCATACACGCTCGACGGGCTTGATCACAAGCACCACCTGCACGCGTTTACACACTTGAGCGAATTCGAAAAGCAGCGATCTTTGGTCATTGAGCGAGGTGAAGGTATTTTTCTCATTGACACAGATGGGAGGCGATATCTTGATGCAATGTCGAGTCTGTGGTGCGCGACGCTGGGCTACAGTGAGTCCAGATTAGTTGAAGCTGCGCGCAAACAGCTTGCCGCACTGCCTTACAGCCATACATTTCGCGGCAGAAGCCACGCGAAGCTGATTCAGCTGGCGCACAAACTTGTGACAATTTCACCAGCGCAGCTGACCCGGGTTTTCTTTGCCAGTTCCGGGTCAGAGGCGAATGAGTCCGCAATCAAGATGGCATGGACGTATCACAAATTCAATGGCAACCCCAAGAAGCGAAAAATCATATCAAGACTAAATGGCTACCATGGTTCGACGATATTTGCAACACGGCTGACCGGCATGCCGCAGATGCATGAGTTTATGAATACTGAATTTCCGGAAATCATCCATGTTGAAGCACCGGGTTTTTCGAGTATGGCAGCCAACGGGGAAAGCGAGGTGGAATTTTCCGCGCGTTTGGCAAGGGAACTCGAAGCACTGGTTCTGCTGCATGGTGCGGACAGTATTGCAGCGTTTATTACCGAACCCGTCATGGGAGTCGGGGGTGTAATCGTTCCGCCTGAGACTTATTTCGAAAAGGTTCAGGAAGTGTTGCAACGCTACGATATTTTGCTGATTGTTGATGAAGTTGTCTGTGGCTTCGGTCGCACCGGCAATATGTTTGGTTCGACGACTTTCGGTCTGAAGCCCGACCTGCTGACGGTTGCAAAAGGCATCTCTTCGGCATACTTTCCAATTTCAGGGGTCCTGGTTACAGAACGCATATATGAAGCCTTGCTGCAAGCAAGTGCTCAAAAGGGTGTATTCAGTCACGGATTTACCTATTCAGGACATCCGGTCGGCGCAGCAATCGCGCTGGAAACGCTGACCATACTGGAGGAACGAAACATCATTGAACATGTCAGACGGGTGGCACAGATATTCCAGGCGCAGGTTCGCGCGCTTGCCGAATTCGATGTTGTCGGCAATGTGCGCGGCGTCGGATTGATGGCTGGATTTGATCTCCTGTTTGATGATGACCACACCGCTGCGGCTGCCGCCACTGAATTGATGGATATCGCGGAACGAAATCTGGTTTTCGTCCGGGCGGTCGGCAAAACGATTGTACTCGCGCCGCCGTTGATCATTACAGAGTCGGAGATTGATGATTTGATGAATCGTCTCAGGCGTTCAATCAAAGAGTTGGTTGCCAGTTTTTGCGGCTGAGTGCCAGTCGAATACAATACGGATTTACGCGGTCGACTCACTGATAAATGGTAAATGATGATGAAAGAGGTTCGTTGGGCAACGCAGCCATATGACGGTTATTCCATTCGCGAAAGTTTGGACCCGGATGAAGAGTTTCTGAGGGTTGGTCCATCAACACCGACAGGTGAATACCTGCGCAGATTCTGGCATCCCGTTGCAATGTCGGAACAGTTGGACCGCGGCAGTCCTGTCGCGATCACAGTGCTTGGCGAAGACCTGGTGGTTTTTAGGGATTTGAGCGGCGCAGTTGGTGTGCTGCATAAACATTGTGCGCACCGGCGCGCATCGTTGGAGTTCGGTCGCATCGAAAACCACGGCATCAGATGCTGTTACCACGGCTGGCACTTCGATGTTGACGGCACGATTCTGGATACGCCAGGTGAGCCTGAGGACAGTCAGATTCGACATCGCATCTGTCAGGGTGCGTATCCGGCGAAAGAATTCAGTGGTCTGGTTTTCTGCTACATGGGACCTGGTGAGGAGCAGCCGGATTTCCCGCTGCTGGATTCAATGCAGATCGAAGGTCACGACCTGATTCCGTATTCAATTCACTCGCCGTGCAACTGGCTGCAAGAGACGGAAAACGCCATCGACCCGTTTCACAGTGTATTTCTCCATGGGCGAATCAGTGGGCCGCAATTCCCGGGTTTGGAACACTTTCTCGATTTGCCAGTCGTGCGCTATCGCGAGCGCGCCGGTGGTGTCGTCTACGCCCATGCCCGTCGCAGCGGTGACGAAGACCTGGTTCGGCTGCGGTTTCACGATTATCTTTTTCCAAATCTCGCCCAAAACGGCGGTATGTTTCAGGTAATGAACACGCCCAAGGCATTTGGTCGTACCAGCCTGACCAAATGGGTTGTTCCGCTAGATGATGAAAACAGCCGCAAATTTGGCTGGCGCCATTTCAACGATGCAGATGAAGTTTTGCGTCAGGGTAGCCGAGAGTCGGTAGGCTGGGAGAAAGTTGACTTTTACGGGCAGACAGCCCATCGCAGCGATCAGGAAAAGCGCAGTAATCCCGGCGACTGGGAAGCCTGGACCAGTCAGGGGCGAATGAATGTGCACAAGCGCGAATACCTCGGAACGACCGATGAAGGCGTTGCATTGCTGCGTTCCAGACTAAGGCGGGATATCAGGCGGGTCCAGCAAGGAAAATCGGTTGTCGGACTGCAGCAGTCCGCACTGGGTTCAATTCCGACCTATGGCGGCGATACCGTGCTGCGGGTACCCAAGAGTGCCAGTGATGATGCCGGTTTGCTGGCATCTGTCATTGAATCGGTCATCGACACCCATATCGCAGCCGGCGGCCTCCATGCGGACGAAAGAGCATCGTTTATTCGACAATCGATCAATACCAGCTATCCCGGTGCCATCTGAGCCAACTTGAATTACTGTTAAATTCAAAAAAAAGTCTTCAAGATATTGACGAAGAAACACGTCGGCTGCGTTATCAGTACTCTCTTCGCAATGTTCGTCGATTGATTGAATTGTCTAAATCAACGCCGCCAAAATTTTTTCAACAGCCTGCTTTGAATAATGACTAGGCAGACTATGCATAATTCATTCCTTGTTATTTTGAGGGTTATTAACAAGAACGTTGACATTGGATGAATCATAAATTTCTATTTCAAGTTTATTGAAGAAATATTTGGGGCTTATAAACAAAAGTTGACAAAGTCAATAATAGAACACAATAACAATGAGGTTTGGTATAATACTCGAACAATTGATTTATATCTGTCTCATGCCTCACCGAAACATCCGCTACCGCCTCTATCCCCAAAACCGCAGCAATGCCGGCCTGCTCAACCAGTGCCTCGGCGCCACCCGCTTTGTGTGGAATCACTTCCTGGCTGAGAATAAACAAATGATGCAAGCCCATCAGGCCGACCCCACCCTGGCACGTCCTGAAATATCATTCTTCTCGCTGGGTAAAGCATTCATCAAGCTTCGCCACCAGACCGAATGGCTCAAGGTACTGCCATGTGTACCTATCCGCTATCAGTTAAAGTATCAGGCTGATGCCTGGCAACAGTGTTTCAAGTCAGACAAGGGGTTTCCAAAGTTTAAGTGCAAGAACCACGACAATGATTCGGTTACGTTTCCAGCCGGTACATTCAAGTTGAACGGAGAAAGTCTCTATTTGCAAAAGATCGGTCAGGTGGTCTTAAGCGGCTCAAATCCCTATGAAGGATGTGAGGCGAAGCAGGTGGTGGTGAATAAAGAGGATGACAAGTTTTATGCAACCGTGTGTTATGAAGTCAGTGAGGAGCACCTTGCTGGAGTCGACAACGGCAAGGCGCTTGGCATTGATATGAATGTGGGACAGTTTGCGACCAGTGAAGGTGAGCTCAAACACATGCCGGATGTGGCAAGACTGGAAGGGAAGAAGAACCGCTACCAGCGCCAGATGGCGCGGCGCCGAAGGCCCAATCATAAACAGGGGATCAAGCCGTCGAACCGGTATTTGAAAGCGCGCAAGCGCTGTCGTAAAGCGATGCGCAAAATACGGCACATCCGCTCGAACTGGCAGCATCAGGAATCCAGCACCATTGGCAAGGACTATCAGTATGCAGTGGTTGAGAATTTGAACACCAAAGGGATGACAAAATCAGCGAAGGGCACAGTTGAAGAACCCGGTGTGAATGTGGCGGCCAAGTCGGGTTTGAACCGTGAGATATTGAAGACCGGCTGGTTTGGATTGAAGCAGAAACTTGCGTACAAGTGCGAGTTAATTGAGGTCAGTGCGAAAAACACCTCTCGTCGGTGTCATGTGTGTGGGCACACAGACAAAGACAATCGCAAGCGTCAGGCTGTATTTAAGTGTGTTGCTTGCGATCATTCGGACAATGCGGATGTAAATGCCGCGTTAAACATATTAGCCTTGGGGACTCGGGCGATTGGACGTGGGAGAGGCGACTCGTTGGAGATCTCATTGATCAGTCAAGAAGATATGCTGCTTGATTTTGTCAAGTAAGCGTTATAAGTCCCAAAATTGTTCATCCTCAATCCTATGGTACCTATATGTATGATGGAGTAAATAAATTACTACTTGGTAATGATTGGTTTATCGAAAATTTCTTCCAGCTGATCTTCGAGCCAGATATCATCGCTGAACTGAACATCGACAAAATGAGTCAATACCCGACTGAATCTATCGGCGAACAAAATCAGCAAAGACTTAACGATGTCATGTGGAAGATTCATTTCAACGACGGTGATGAGTTGTACGTGTTGCTGATGATTGAGACACAGTCTAACGTAGATCGGATGATGGCGCTTCGGATAGCACGGTATGTCATCAATTGGTATACCTATCTTGAGGCAAAAGGCGACACGAAAAAGGGGCTGCCGCCAATTGTTCCGGTCGTCTTTTATAATGGGACCAAACCATGGAAAGCAGCGACCAAGCTAAGGGAGTTGATTGCATTACCGGAGGAATCAAGAATCGGCTCGGTGCTAATGGACGCACAGTTTATCTTGGTAGACGGTCAACACGAAGTACGTACTGGCAAGTTGCCTTCAGACAATGTGGTTACTACATTGCTAAGGGCTGTACATTCGAAAGACACCAAAGAGTTCATGGAGAATTTTGATGAGACTACAAGATTTGTCATCGAAGCTGGGCAAAGCGAAGAATTTTTAGATACGATTATCAATTTCATCAGAGCTCACAAAAGATTTGATAAATCGGAGTGGTTCAAATCAGTCAGTAATCAGGAGTTAGCGGATATGGCGAGCATAGGAATTCCAGAGTGGGAACAAGAATTTATTCAAAAGGGAATCGAACAGGGAATTGAACAAGGAATCGAACAAGGAATCGAACAAGGAATCGAACAGGGAATCGAACAGGGAATTGACCGAGGTGCGGAATCAAAGTCCCGAGATATTTTGAGAAGTCTGCTAGCGCAGCGCTTCGGCGACCTCGACACCGCGGTCGAAACAAAAGTCGAACGCGCGAGCGCTCAGCAGCTGGACCGGTGGCTTGACCGGGTAATCATTGCGCCAACTTTACCCGAGGTATTCAACTAGCTTTGAAAATCCACCCTTCACTGATCTGGCAATGGACCTGTACAACTCAAATATGGGTGCTGTACATCATTGACTGACGCGTGTCCGAAAATCGCGTGTTAATAATCCTCAGTCAATCTCCAATTCGTTTCCAATCACACAAATTTCTGCCTACAGAACAAAAAGATCGTTCTACATCTGACCTTAGAATCAATCACAATCGCACGAATTTGCGAGAATTGTACGGATTGCACATTTCGCAAATTATCGAATCGATTCCGGCGCACCTGCCAGATACAAGCACTCGATAAACTTGCTACCGAGTTAGAATAGCTCGACAGGTCACTTGGGAATTTGACAACTTCCGAACTCGATTAATTCCACCCGCAAAATCTTAACTCATCGGTAAATATCGAAATTTCACTTCGTAACCAGCCGTGAGAAATCTGTCATAGTTGCAATACCGGGATAACTTCCGGTTATAGTCCTAAATCGATAATTCGGAAGAGTCAGCCTCTGATCTATACCAGTATCGGACTCGGGCGTTTTTGTTCCGTCACTATCCCATTCTTTGCATTCTACGACCGCCCATCAGATGCATATGCAGGTGAAATACCACCTGTCCGCCTTCAGAATTGCAATTGACGGTTAAACGGTACCCGTCTGCATCAATACCATTGTCTCGGGCAAGTTGGGCGGCAACGACAAACATGTGTCCCAACACTTGCTCATCTTCGGGTTTAACATCATTCACAGTCGGGATAAGTTGTTTCGGAATAATCAATATGTGAACCGGTGCCTGGGGCGCTATATCCCGAAATGCCAGCACTGAATCATCTTCGTAAACAATGTCTGCAGGTATCTCTTTACGAATTATTTTGCTAAAAATTGTCTCTTCTGCCACAGGTCCTCCAAAATTTAAACGTTGCGTTAGATGGAGTGAAAATTATAGGGTCCCTGATGCCACACTCACCGAGCATCTTTCACTACACACCCCAACACAAGTTAAGCATCGTCCTCAACCATCAATTTGAATATGCTATAAATTTATGCGCACCAAAGCGTCGTTCTGTAAACCAATGCCAGCAGATCACTTAGGGTGCGAATTGACGGTCGAACACGCTCAACGATGTAATTTTGGCGACACTGACTGACATACTCTTTTTCCTTACAACCAAATGGAGAGATTCATGCAGGATTTTCTGAGTTATCGCATTCACATGAATGAAGACAAAAGCATCTCAGCTCGGTTCGAACAACTTGGGATTGATGATCTCACGGAAGGTGAAGTCGTAATCAAAGTAGCCTACTCAACTGTCAACTATAAAGACGCGCTTGCAGCAACTGGCAAGGGAAGAATTTTGCGGCGTTACCCGCTAAATGGCGGAATCGACCTTGCAGGACAAGTCGCTCAATCCACCGATGCCCGGTTTAAAGAGGGAGACTCTGTGCTGGTAGTCGGCTGCGGCCTTTCCGAAGTGCTTGACGGTGGCTATTCTGAATACGCACGCATACCGGCAAAATGCGTAGTACCTATGCCCGCCGGATTGACTGAATATGAGGCAATGGCCTTCGGAACAGCCGGCTTCACTGCAGCTATCGCAGTCATTCGCATGGAAGACAACGGTCAGATTCCCTCGCGCGGACCCATTTTAGTTACCGGTGCAACGGGTGGTGTTGGCAGTTTTGCAATCAGCATGTTCTCCAACATCGGCTATGAAGTCGTCGCACTGTCCGGCAAAAAAGACCACGAACCTTATCTCAAGGAACTCGGGGCAAGCGATGTCATTGACCGTCACACACTTGAGATGGGTGACCGTCCCCTCGAAAAAGCCATCTGGGGCGGTGCAGTCGATAACGTCGGTGGTGATACGCTCAGTTGGCTTACGCGTACAGTGGTTCCCTGGGGAAATATTGGATCAGTCGGCCTCGCCGGCGGCATCAAGCTAAATTCAACCGTGATGCCGTTTATCCTGAGAGGCGTTTCCTTGCTCGGCATCAATTCGCTTGAAATGCCAACTGAAGTGCGCGATCAGGCGTGGGAAAGAATGTGCAGCGATCTCAAACCCAGAAATATGGATTTAATCGTTAAACAGGTGATTGATTTCAATCAGCTGCCGAACGCATTTGATCAGCTAATGGACGGAACCATCGTCGGACGTATCGTTGTCAAGATTTCTTGAGGACAGTCATCATAACTCTCACGTATATTACTGTTATTAACAACGATCATCATCAGCATGCTTTGCCAGAACAAGTTGATCGATAATCAAAACTAATCTTGAGCAGACTGGGTCAGGCTGAATCCGACTTCACTCAACGAGTACAACAACGCTGCCTGATCCTTGGCATCCAGCGGCACCAGTGGCGGACGCAGTCGGTTCCAGTTTGAATCCCCGCGAAGGTTCGCGTGAACGGCTTTGAGCGCCGCCGCCAGTGGATACTGAAATACAATCGAGCGAATCGATTCCGCCTGTTTCTGTGCCTGCTCTGCAGATTCGCCGCTGCACCATAGATCATACACGCGGCTAATGCCGTGGGGATTGATGTCCGCGGTCGCACTAATCGTACCTGCGCCACCTGATTCAAGTCCCTTTAACAACAGTGTATCAGTGCCTGGAAAAACCGCCATCTGCGGATAACGCTCAATATAGCCCTCTACACTGTCCCAGTCACCTGTCGAATCCTTGAGTCCGGCAATCATTTCACCGTGAGATTCAAGCAGCGCATCAATCAAGGAATAAACGATTGGAACAGTACTCATCCTTGGAAAGTGATAGAGGAGACACTTTAGATCAGGACAGTTAATCTGATCGAGTACGTATCGATAACTGGCACTGAGCCCGGCAACCGATGGGTCCTTGAAATAGAACGGCGGGATCATCAGCACTGCCCGGCACTCATTTGCAACCGCGTGCTTCGATACCTCAATCGTATCAGTCAGTGCAGTAAAGCCATTGCCAACCATAATACGTGCCGGTGACACGCCAGCCTCAAGCAAATCATCCAGCGCCTGCATCCGTTCAGACGCCGAGAACGATGCCGATTCACCCGTTGTGCCAAAAAGCACAATACCGCGGCAGCCATTCGTTAAAAGCCACTCAACGTGTTGAGCAAGTCGAATGCTGTCAATTGACAAGTCCTTTGCGACCGGTGTCAGACAAGGCGCCCAAACTGCGCTTAACTCAACGGCTGGTACGTCTTTGACAGCCGGCAATCCTTCCTCAACAGCCGGCAATTCACCGGAGCCGTAAAAACTTTGATCGGACATCTTGTAAGAATTTTGTAGTAGTGGTCATCGGTGTCAGCGCGAGGTTTGAGAAACAATCCAACCGGCCGAAATTACAATATATTATCCATTTTTTGAGACTGCCTATGCGACTTGGAATTGACACTGGCGGCACCTTCACCGATGCTGTGCTTTATGACAGCCAGAAGGGGCTTGTCAGAACTGCAAAATCACTGACTACACATTACGACCTTTCGGTTGGAATTCGTGATGCGATTGCCAGGATCGACTCTAGCGACTATCCACTGGCGCAAAGCGTCCAGGTCGCTTCAATTTCAACAACCCTCGCAACCAATGCCATTGTTGAAGGCAGGGGCGGTACAGTCTGCCTGCTTCTGATCGGGTACAAACCCGATGCTCTGACGCGGGCTGATCTCGGTAGAGCAATTCGCCAGGATCCCGTAGAATTCATTCAGGGCGGGCATACTGCAGCAGGTGATGAACAACAGCCGCTTGATCTCGCTGCTGCGAAAGCTGCCATACTGCGCCACGCATCTTCCGTCACTGCGTTTACAGTCGCAGCAATGTTCTCGGTCCGAAATACCGAACACGAAGTGACAGTGCGCGATCTCGTTCTCAAATTGACTGACAAGCCAGTGACCTGCACGTTCGAGCTGACCGCCAGTCTCAACGCACCGCGCCGCGCCATGACTGCGGTACTCAATGCCCGTCTGATTGCTCCCATCTCACATCTAATCAGGACAATCCGTGCAGAACTCCGTGCCAAGGCTGTTACAGCACCACTCATGGTTGTAAAAGGCGACGGCTCGATGATGAGCGCAGATGTGGCGATGGTTCGCCCTGTTGAAACAATTCTGTCCGGACCCGCTGCCAGCATCGTCGGTGCCATTCATCTGGCAAAATCTCCGGTCGCAGTGATCTCCGATATCGGCGGCACAACCACTGACATTGCTGTACTGAAAGACAATAACCCGAAAATTGCCCACCAGGGGGCTTTGGTCGGCGGCTTTCGCACCTTTGTTGAAGCCGTCGATGTATTCACGGTCGGGCTCGGTGGCGACAGTATTGTTTCCATGTCTCCACCCGTTTCAGTGGGCCCGAACCGGGCGATGCCAATCTCGTGCCTGGTCCACCAGCAGCCGCATATCCTCAACATCTTGGAATCCCAGCTCGAAGCCGACCAGCAAGAATACCAGGGTTGTTTCCTGCTGCGACGCAGTGAGTCCGAAGATGTTGGGATTCTTGGCAGAAGCGACAAAAAACTGTGGGACCGGTTGGAGCACGGTCCATTGCAATGCGATGAGCTTTTCAAAGAGCCGCATATGCTGCGCGCGTATCTGCGCCTGCGCATACTCGATCTCGTGCACATGGCGGCCTTTACTCCGACCGATGCGCTGCACGTCCTTGGGCAAATGGACCAATGGTCTCATGAGGGGGCAATTCTGGCAGCCAGGATTTGGCTAAGACATATGCCTGAGCGCGCGCGGCTCACCTGCAATGACATCCAGGCACTCTCGGAGGCAGTCATCGAAGCAGTCGTACGCCAATCCAGCATCAGTTTGATCGAGGCAATTGCAACTGCTGAAAGCCCCAGCGAAAGCCGAACCGATATCGGCCAATTCCTGCTGCAGCGCGCTATCAAGGCGGAAATTTCTGACATCGTCGATGTCCGCCTGTCCCTGAAAGGCAAACTGGCAGTCGTTGGCGCCCCGGCTGCGTCTTTCTATCCGCAAGTTGCCGAACGCCTCAACACGCCATTAATCATTGCAGATCATCATGAAATTGGCAATGCAGTTGGCGCAGCAATCGGAACGGTTATGCAGCGTGTTTCCAGTCTCATTACCTCACCTGCCGAGGGCGTGTACCGGGCTCATACGCCAAACGGTGTTCAGGACTTCAATAATCTGGATGACGCTGCCGCGGCGGCCACCGAAGAGCTTGAAATACTTGCCCGACAGCGCGCCCAGGTCGCCAAATCGGTAAATCCGGATACCACGGCCAAACGCTCTGACACGGTCGTCAAGGGGATCGGGGGCAATCAGATTTTTATTGAATCGCGAATCACCGTCACTGTCCAGGGTGATGCCAACATGATTGTGCCGTCAAGTTGAACCACCGGACCTAAAGCACTATAAATTCCACCCAGCAGGAATAACTCTAGTGTGCCTGCGCATCGGTTTCAGCCAACGAGTGAATTACGCAATTGCCTTGATGACCTGACCTGGCCGGTTGCCAGTCCATTCACACTCATGATAGGTCAGAGTGCCATTGACATAAACCCGTTCAATACCATCGGCAGCCTGAATTGGTGCGCCGAAGTCAGCCTTGTCAATAACAGTTTCAGGATCGAATACGACAACATCAGCACTCATTCCCGGTCGAATAAATCCACGGTCAGAAAGTCCAAATGTCTTGGCCGTATTGCCGGTCATTCTGGCAACGGCTTCCTCGATCGGAAAAAGCCCGAGGTCCCGGGCATAATGTCCGAGTACTCTCGGAAAGGTACCCCAAAGCCGGGGATGCGGAAAACGATCGCTTGGCAATCCATCGGAACCGATCATCGCACCCGGAAACTTGAGTACTCTGCGCAAATCCGTCTCATCCATTTGAAAATAAATTGCCCCCGCAGGCGCCAGCATTTCGACCGCCTGCTCACGACTTACCTTCCACATTTCACAAATGACATCCAGCTCAACCCCGTCAAGCTCCGGGTGGGCGTCGGACCAGGTTACCAGGATTCGATCTGCGTGGGGCAGGTACTGCGGCAATAGCGATGTGGAGCTTGCGACATAGGGATAAACATCGAAATTCAAATCGACAGAACGCTGAGCCTCGCGTATCCGGGATAATGTTTCGCGAGTTCTCCCCCAATTTCGCTTGCCACAAGTCTTGTGATGCGATATGACAGTGCGAATTCCAGCCCCCGTGGCGACTCGTACAGTCTCCTCAATGGACAAATGAACATTGTCGCTTTCGTTGCGCATGTGAGTGGTATAGACTCCCCCAGCGACAGCCGCACGTTTTGCAAGCCTTATCACCTCTTTTTCCGATGCGGCAATTGCAGGCGGATACTCAAGACCTGTGCTGAAGCCGACACAACCCGCTTCCATGGCAGCATCAAGCAGCGCTTCCATGGCCAACGTTTCCCGACTGTCAGCCGGGCGGTCCAAGCGGTTCATTGTGGCAACTCTCAAAGTGGAGTGCCCGCTTAGCATGACGCTGTTTACCGCCGCCGGGTTTTTCTCAAGCTCTTCGACATAAGCCTGGGTGGAGTCGAACCTGTACCAGTCCCGACCACCCAACAGGTTGAGCGGAGGCGGCGGATCAACGCCCGTCAGAGGCGCCAGACTGACACCACAATTGCCGGTTACAACAGTGGTTACACCCTGGCTGATTTTGGGCAGCATATCCGGCGACGACAGCAGCAGTCGATCGTCATGCGTGTGCGCATCAATAAATCCGGGTGCTACATATTTGCCCTTGGCTGATACCCGAACGTTTGAATTCCAGTCATCCAGATCACCGACACCAACGATTTGACCGCGATTGATCGCAACATCTGCACCAAACACTGGGGCCGAGCTACCATCGACAACCTGACCATCGCTGATTATGAGCTCTGCATGCATCGTGCTTCTGAGTTTCGCCTGGGTTCAATTTTGTGTTGAAATGCTGTTCTCTGCACTCTTCCGACTCACACATCCCAACCATTGACAGGCTGCCTTAATTCTCGAAATCGGTCATCTGTGACACGACCAGTTTGAGTAAGATATGCGGCCATAAAAAAACGCACTAACTTCTTCTTCGCCGCCTGCGGCGCTCGGTCAGATTCGCACTGTCCACTTCCCGCTCGGGTAAATCGACGACTTTGCTGAGATGCGGGTATGCAGCGGTTTTATGAGGTATCGCCATCGCATCGACAAAGTGCTGCTGAAAACTCGGTTCAATTGCGGTTTCAATCTTTTCGATATTGCGTACGACCCGTTTGATTTCCGCACGCGAATTCTTGTCCAGCAGTGCGATTCTTGCGCCTGTACCTGCAGCATTGCCAGCCGACGTTACGTTTTTGAGGTCACAGTCGGGGATCAGCCCCAGAATCATTGCATATTTGACATCAACGTGGCTTCCAAACGCACCCGCCAGTCGAATCGCGTCGACTTGCGCAATCCCCATTCTGTCCATCAGCAGCTTCACACCCGCATACAATGCCGCCTTCGCTAACTGGATCGCTCGTACATCATTCTGCGTGATCTGGATGCAAGGTTCAGCAGCATTTAAAACATAGGAAAAGGTCCTGCCATCAACGACGACTCGGTCACTGACGGACATCTTTTCACCTCTAATCACACCGTTCGAATCAATCACGCCGGCAAGAAACATCTCCGCAACCACTTCGATGATGCCGGACCCGCAAATGCCGGTAACACCTGTCGCACAAATCGCTTCGTCGAATCCCGCTTCGTCCGACCACAATTCACAGCCGATAATCCTGAATCTGGGCGTCAGCGTTTGCTTGTCAATACGTACGCGCTCGATTGCTCCGGGCGCAGCGCGCTGGCCGCTCGAGATCTGGGCACCTTCGAATGCCGGTCCAGTAGGGCTGGAAGCGGCAAGCATTCGGTCAAAGTTCCCCAGTACTATTTCAGCATTGGTACCGATGTCAACCAGCAGCGTCAATTCCTCGCGCGAGTACGGGTGCTCCGACAATACCATGCCTGCAGTATCCGCGCCAACATGCCCCGCGATGCAGGGCATGACAAATGTTCGGGCATTGGGATGCAGTGTCAGGTCAAGCTCTTTGGCCCAAATACTGACTGCTTCGTCTGTTGCCAGTGCAAATGGCGCCCCGCCCAATTCAATCGGGCTGATCCCTAACAGCAGGTGCTGCATGATGGGATTGCCGACAAAGACGACATCCAGAATATCTGCCACTTCAATACCACAGGAATCAGCAACCTCTTCGGATAACTTCTGTATGGCCTTGCGCACCTCATCAGTAAGGGTTTCCTCTTTGCCGGGATTCATCATCAGATAGGACACCCGGCTCATCAGATCCTCGCCGAAACGTATCTGAGGATTCATGATGCCAGCCGATTCAACCACATCGCCACTCGAAAGATCACAAAGATGTGCTGCGATTGTGGTTGAACCCACATCAATGGCT
This sequence comes from Gammaproteobacteria bacterium, assembly GCA_022824665.1. Lineage (GTDB taxonomy): Bacteria > Pseudomonadota > Gammaproteobacteria > Arenicellales > JAJDZL01 > JAJDZL01. Next base: position 18,363 of record JAJDZL010000065.1, read on the forward strand.
AAACCGTAAGCCTGATCCTTGAATCCTGGCCAAACCGCGACGATTTGCGAACCGTCATGAACAGCAACCGTTACCTTCCAATCCCCTTCCCTGAGAGCAACCTGCAGTTTTTGAATCTGACGTAAGTCACAGGACAGATTTTCCAGTCGCCACTCAAACTCCAGCGCATCTTTCAGACGCTGCAGGTCCCCCGACGGGTCGTACATGTTGGGCTCCTGAACCTCGACATAGTACATGCGAATCACCGGATTAAGATTGATCGCGTGGACCTCGGCCCGTTTGCGTACGACCTGTCTGTGAACCTGACTTTCCGGCGGCACATCGATAATCACATCGCCGAGTATTTTCACCGAACATCCGAGACGCCGGCCCTCGGGCAAATCGTGGGCTTTTGAATAATTGATCTCTAACGGACTGAAAGCCGACAGGTGCTCCGCGCGCGACTCGACACCGTGTTTGGCAAACAGACCAGTACTAAGCTCAATCTGGCACCGTCCGCACATCGCGCGACCGCCACAAACGGAATCGAGGTCGACGCCAAGTGCGCGCGCTGCCTGTAAGACCGGAGTGCCCTTTTGGAATCGACCGCGCCGACCAGAAGGCGTGAACACGACCATGGCATCAGGAGATTCTGTCATACTCGCGCTGCCAGTGGTGAATGAATGGAATTGAAAAACTACTCAGCCGAAAATGACTGAACCTGGAGAGGAGATTGAGCAGGTCAGGTGCCAACCGCGCGCCGTCTGCGAGTGCGGTTTCTTCGCCCTGCCCGTTCGCCGTTCGCTGATTCACTTTGCGGCTCACGGAACTTCGATATCCAGCGGCGACATTCACGGTCCGTACCCATCATTACATCGGCTGCCATAACCGCATTCATGATTTCCGGATGCAGCGGACTGGTAATTGCAGAGGTCATGCCAGCACCGATTGCCATTGACACAAAGGCAGAATTCAACCCGTTTCTGTTTGGCAGTCCGAAACTGATATTGGATGCCCCGCAGGTCGTGTTCACTTTGAGTTCCTCGCGCAAGCGCTGAACAATTCTGAACACCTGCCTGCCCGCAAGACCAATCGCACCGATTGGCATCACCAGTGGGTCCACGACCACATCTTGCCGTTTGATGCCATAGTCTTCCGCACGCTCGACTATTTTCTTTGCCACCTCATAGCGAACATCCGGGTCTTCGGATATGCCAGTCTCATCGTTGGAGATTGCAACAACCGCGGCATCATACTTTTTTACCAGCGGCAGCACCGTTTCAAGACGCTCTTCTTCACCGGTTACCGAATTCACCAAAGGGCGCCCCTCATACACCTCAAGTGCCGCCTCAAGTGCCGCGACAATCGATGAATCAAGCGACAGCGGCACGTCGGTCAGGGACTGTACCAATTGAATGCATTCCGCTAATATGCGCGGCTCATCAGCAAGTGGAATGCCGGCATTGACATCAAGCATATGTGCCCCGGCCTGAACCTGGGCCAGTGCATCTGATTCAACCCGACTGTAATTGCCAATCGCCATCTCTGCGGCGAGCAGTTTGCGACCGGTTGGATTGATTCTCTCCCCGATTACGCAAAACGGTCGCTCATAGCCAATGACAACCGTCTTGGTTTGAGAAGATACAACGGTCTCAGTCATCAATAGAACCAGCGTAAGTCAATGGCAAGCGAGGTGTCGCGCGACAATGCGACCCTGTCAGGCAGATGCCCGCATTTCGGCAATCAGCGTTTTGCAAGTTTCTACTGCGACAGCAGCATCGCGGCAATATGCATTAGCCCCAATGGCCTCCCCAAACTCTTCATTGAGCGGTGCGCCACCGACAACAACGATGAAGTCTTCCCGAATTCCCTGTTCAACCAGTGTATCGATCACAACTTTCATGTAAGGCATGGTGGTCGTCAGCAGTGCGGACATGCCCAGTAATTCGGGTTTGTGTTCTTCAAGTGCGCCAAGATAATTCTCAACCGGATTGTTGATGCCGAGATTGATTACCTCGAAACCCGCACCTTCAAGCATCATGGCAACCAGGTTCTTGCCGATATCGTGAATGTCACCCTTTACAGTGCCGATGACCATCTTGCCGATCGTTGGTGCACCGGTTTCAGCCAATAGCGGGCGCAGTATCGACATGCCACCTTTCATTGCATTGGCTGACATCAATACTTCCGGGACAAATAATATGCCGTCGCGAAAGTCGATTCCAACGATGCGCATTCCCTCAACCAGCGCATCCTGCAACACATCATAGGGTTCCCAGCCACGATCAAGCAGAATATGTGTGCCCTCTTCAATTTCTTCCTTGAGGCCATCATACAGATCATCATGCATCTGCTCTACCAACTCATCGTCCGATAAGGCTGATAAATCAATATCTTCTACGTCGTTATCCATCAGGTATGATCCAAACGTTTGCGTCCGCGTGGTGTTAACTTGCGAACTAAGTCAATTCGGGCAGTTAAATCTTGCGTATTGTACCGAAATTCAGAGATTTACGACTAAATTCCTTTTGCCGCAATGCGCATTCAAAGATTGCCAAATTATATAGATGTAATTTCTTGTAAATCTCAGTTTTGTAGAGAAATTGTTGCGGGAAATATTTGAAATAAATAATGAGCGCCACTTTCTCAGGTCTGCATCCCGCTACCGGTCCAGCCAGCCGATCTCGTGCGCGCGGCCGATAACGAGCACGAAGTTGCTTCAGAGCGCAATCGGTCTCGGGCGAAATCACTTTTTTACCCACCGCTGAGATTAAATTCCAGCGCTGAAATGGCTGCTTAATGTTGTGCGAGGAGCCGGCCTGCATGTACCAAGCCGGCACTCAATAATTGTCAACACGAAAGCGGGTCTCGCAAGGGCCCGAAGCGTAATGCCGCTCGAGTTTGGTAAATGGGCTGCGCGCGCCAACAAACCACGATCGCGCAAAGAAAAATGCGCTCAACTGAGCCGCTTGCGACGCAATGCCTGACTCAGGCAGTGAATTCCGCCGCCGCCCAGAGTGAACATCGAAAGGTCGAGTTCTTCCACACTGAATCCAAGTGCGCGCATCTGCTTGCAAGCATCAGGAGAGCCCTCCATCGCCAGTACCTTATCGTCCCCGATAGCCATCAAATTAACTCCCAGGGTTCGCGCCTCTTTAAAGCTCACGTCGACAAATTCAAACCCCTGATCCCTGAGCCACTTCAGCAGCCAGGGCTCGATCGCATCACAACAGGCAACCAGCAAATTTTCCGCCAACGGCACAACCAGTCCATCCATGTGCACAAAATCCCGCGAAATCGGTGCAACCATGACCTCCCAACCTTGCGCGCGAATAAACTGTGCAACCTGTTCCGCACCCGCTTTCTCAGAGCGCTCACCGCAGTATCCGATCAACACCAGACCCGGTCGCAGAATAACAAAATCACCGCCTTCAAAATGTCCGGCTGTTGCAAACTTCCAGATTGGAATCTGATTTTCCTGATAAAACTTGATGACGGTTGCATAGTCAGCGCGGCGACATTTAATTTGCATGTGACAAATTAGCGCGCCCCACGGCGTCATGACTGAATTGTCCCTGGCAAAAAAATTCCGGTGCAAGGCTTCGTCAGCATCAAGGAAATGGCATTTCACACCGCACTCCTGATACTTTCGTACCATCTCGGCATGCTGCCGCTGCGCCAGATCATAATCAAACTTGATTCCGGTCTGCGCAGCATTATCCATGGTGCGACGGATCAAAGGTCCTGCGTCGACCCAGCGATAATACTCCGGCCTGCCGAGCAGCACATCACTGAGTGTTGCATAGTCGTTATCGATACCCCAGTAATCGTGCGCATATTCAGTTGTGAGTTGAGTCGTACCCATGCTTTCTCTCAACACGCGGTTACCTCCAGATTTGTGTACTGATAGTTGATCGTTAAATTCAAAATCAGCCAGATCTCCTGCATTTGAGATCCGGCTGTGTGACCCAAATATTAATTATAGATAGGAAGTCGCATAAATTTACCGGCATGCAATCGTTTTTCGTTTTGCATGCCTGATAGCCGACAAAAAAACGCTTGGGAGATCAATTCAAGAGACACCGGCACTTTTGACTTGATGGCTGTTTGTCCCCGCGCGATAAAGGTGGACACGAGATTCCCGTTAGAATAGAATCAGAAGCACGGGATAATGGACGGAACTTCCCGTCATTATGCAGCCGATAACATTGCGGTGGAGAACTTGACTACAAAATTTTCGAATGGTTTGCTTAGGCTCGCCGCCGGCCTCGTATTGATTTGTACGACTTTCCAGGTTCAGTCTGATCAGAATGATCCCAGGCTAACTGAGCTCTTTGCACAGCTGCACCAGGTTAAGGAGCAAGAGGCTGCCAATCAATTAACCGACGATATCTGGGCAATTTGGCGTGACTCGGGCGACCCGCATATCAATCAGCTGATGAAGCGGGGCATCGCAGCAATGCAATCCGGCCACTTGCGCGAATCAGTTGCGATCTTCGATCAGATTATCAGATTAGCGCCCGACTTTGCAGAAGGCTGGAACAAGCGGGCAACCGTTTACTTTTTTCTGCGGGACTACGAGAAGTCAGCCGCGGATGTGCGAAAAACGCTGTTGCTGGAACCGCGCCATTTCGGTGCGACAGCCGGGCTGGGCCTGATCTTTCTATCGCTCGATTACTACCAAAGCGCGCTTGAAGCATTTGAAAAGGCGCTCGATATCAACCCGCATCTGGTGGGCCCCAAAATGCAAATCGAACAAATCAGGGCGATTCTGAAAGACGAACCGGCCTGAGTGCTTCAATGTGCTGATTTACCAGCAACACTCGACCAGTCGGTCAGCATCTCGCGTCCTTTTGGGGTGCTACTCAGATGCATTGCAACGGGCAATAAGCCACTGCCCGATATCGTTAATCTCCTCAGCTGAAACCGAATGAGGGATTGGATAGTCTTTCGCCTCAAGCTGATAACCCAGACTCACAAGCTTTTGCCTTGAGCGTTCTGCGGTTGCAATCGTGATGAGCGGGTCATACAAACCATGCAGATACAAAATCGGGGTACCCTGATTCGCCAATGAAGCTTCATCTTCGACAGTATGCCACAATGGAAGATAGGTGGAAAGCGCCAAAATTCCTGCCAAACGGTCCGCATGACGAAGGCCCGCGTGCAAAGCGATTGCACCACCTTGAGAAAATCCAGCCAGTACAATCCGCTCCGACTCAACACCTTGTTCGTTCTCGCTGGCGATAAGCTCGGCGACCAGTGCTGCCGATTCCTCAATGCCCTGCCGGTCTTCCTCAGGGGAACCAAGAACCGGATTCAGAACATCGTACCAGGCTCGCATCCGCATACCCATATTAATGGTCACGGAGCGATGCATCGCATGCGGGAATACGAACCGTATCGGACAACTGTGCGGAATGCCAAGCATCGGCACCACACCCTCAAAGTCATGCCCGTCGGCACCGAGACCATGCAGCCAGATGACTGAAAGCCGAGGCGCTTGAGCTGGTTCTACGATAACCGTCTCAAGCATACGGGCAGCACCGAAATCCAGCGCGTGACTGGTGACAATAGAATTCTTCCTGTTTGCTCACAATAAACTGACCCCCAGGTCGTGCTGACAGGAACCGGTGTGCTTGTATTGATTGCAAGGGACTGGCGCCGCCGCTTTGACTCTCAGGCGGGTTCGGCCGGCAATGCGCAAGCGAATACTGGTCCCGATTCACTGCTCCCATAGTATATTCATAGTAGTTGGCAATCGTTTGCACAGCACCCCGGTAAGTGCAGTTTCCAAATGATCAGCCTGTAGACTGGTCTCCGCTCGGAGTCAGCTACTTGACGACCACAAAGTATCAAGAGGCTCAAAATGGCAGGATACGTCATAGTGCAAGTGCATGTCCACGACCCGGAAGGGTTTGCAGTTTATCGCGAAATGGTTCCGCCGACGCTGGACGTTTATGGTGGCCGATATCTGGTTAGAGGCGGAGATTTTGAATGCCTGGAAGGTCAGTGGGACCCTAAACGTCTGGTCATCATCGAATTTGACAGCGTTCAGCGCGCCAGGCAGTGGTGGGCATCGAAAGAATACGCACCTGCCAGACAGTTGCGGGAAAAAACCGCTCAATCCAAACTGATCATCGTGGAAGGTCTGGACGGGGTCAGCGTTCAGCCAGGTTAGCGCCGGACATTGTCGAATATTGCAGCGCAATCAGAGTATCATTTTCAGGTGTCGGCAATACACGGTCCGTCATATCATTTAGCGATTCAATTTAAAACTTAAATTCAACAAGGTGACCCGAGACCATGTTTGTTGCACAGTCATTATTCGCAAACTTTCGTAAATCTACCCTGGGCCTCATGGTGCTTTGCCTGTCAACCGCAGTGGCGGCACAGGATTTCGCAACACCGGTTGCAGTGGATTCAGTGCGGACCGAGCAAGTGAGTGAAACCGTCTCCGTATTCGGCGAGATTGTGTCGCGTCAGGCAGGTCCGGTGCAGGTTTCGATAAATGCACCGGTCAGTGCCGTTCACGTTCGAGTTGGCGACCGGGTTGATGCGGGTGCCCCAATCGCAACCCTGGATTCGTCAATGCTTGAGCTGCAGAAAAACACCGTCAAAGCACGCATTGAAATGGCCGAATGGGCCTCCCGTCGCGCGCAATCGCAACTGGAGCTTGCAAAGCAGCAGGAAGAGCGTTTCAGACAGCTGCGCCATTCTGCCGCAACATCGGAAGCACAGCTCGAGGATGCCGAATTGGCGCTTAAAATTGCCCAGCAGGGTCTTGGCGAGTCGCAAGCCGCCATTGAACAGATTCGAAGGGAACTTGCCATCTCCGAACACAACATTTCGCTGACCAAAATTAACGCCCCGTATAGCGGCGTAATTGTCGAGCGAAGCATCGAGATTGGTCAATATATGCGCACCGGCGAACGAGTCGTCAGAATTGTCGGTGACCATGACCTGGAAATCGAGGCGTATATACCCTATCGCTACATCGATGCCCTGAAAGTCGGCGAAACCGTTAATGCCGGATTTGACAATGGCACGCGCTTCGAGACCCAACTGCGAGCCTTCATCCCGGAAGAACATGTCAGCACGCGTACCCGCGCCGTGCGATTCGAATTTGACCAGGATGCAATTGAAGACCTGCTCGCCATCAACCAGAATGTGATTCTGAATATTCCTGTTTCCAGGCAAAAATCAGTGCTGACCGTGCACAAGGATGCCGTGCTAACCACACCGGACGGACATAT
>JAJDZL010000017.1 GCA_022824665.1 Gammaproteobacteria bacterium
AGATCAGCGACTTGACGGAACTGCTGCCTTTGTTGGGTGTTGAATAGTGTGAATTCGAAGCGATGGGTGCAATCGGGCATACGAATTACTGTTTACGATCGGAGCAAATGCTGCAAAGCAGATCTTCGTATGGATTGAAGGCGGAGTGGGGATAGTGTCGCCAGTTAGCAGGTGGGGTGAACCCGTCTCGCCAAATTCCGTACTCAAGTTTTTGGGCCTTGCTTTGTGCTTTGAGGTATTCAGTATCGGAATCAACTGCAATAGCCAAGCCCTGTTCGACCAGTTGCCTGGCAATATCCCGGCTTGAGCTCATGCAGCGAGCGAGTGTTATATTATCGATTTCGATGACGGGAGCACAACGAAGCGAGGCGTCCTGAATCAGGCTATTCAAGCGTAGTGTGGCTGTGGCGCCACAGGGCCACTCCTTGGTGTCACTTAGGCACTTGTCTTTGGCGCGCGGTATATAGACTCCAAACAGGGCGAAGTGGCTGCCATCGAATTTGAATGAATTGTCTGCCAGCAGTTCAACCTCGCCGGCGAGGCAAGGATGCACGATAAACAGCATCGCACCAAACAGCAAAATGTGAGCGAATTTCACACTTGAATGAGTCAACCGAGTGCAACTGCGCTTGGATTTTGGGCAGAAATACCAGGGTATCAGCATAAAATTCAAACTTATCCGACTTGAACTGGTGCAAACTCGCACATCAAACAACTGAATCGATTCCAATATGCAAAGCGTAAAAACAATTATCTTGTTTATTTTAGTTTCACTGAGTCTGCCAGCGGTCTCAGCTGACCTTGAAAAATTTCATGCCAGGGCACCTGAAACAAGTACTGTCGCCGTCGATCATGGGGTGTGGACGGAATTGCTTGGCAGGTATATTGACACCCGCGACGGCTTGAATTACTTTCGATACGGGGCCGTCACAGATGAAGACCAGGAGATTCTGGAAGACTATCTCGATGCGCTACAGACGGTCCGTGTAACGGTTCTTGATGCCGATAGCCAGTTCGCCTATTGGGTCAATTTGTATAACGCGCTGACAGTGTGGGTGATTCTGGAGCACTATCCGATTGAATCCATTCGCGACATCTCTTATGGAATATTGACACGCGGACCGTGGAAAGAAGAGCTTGTAACTGTAGAGGATGTTGAGCTCAGCCTGGACAATATTGAGCATGACATTTTACGACCGGTCTTTGCTGACAACAGAATTCACTATGCGGTGAACTGCGCCTCAATTGGGTGTCCGAATTTGCAGGACCTGGCATTTACTGCGGATAACCTGGAATCCCTGCTGGAGATCGCCGCGTCTCAATACATCAATCACCCCCGCGGCGTGCGCATTGATGATGGAGAGTTGATCGTTTCCAGTATTTATGACTGGTACCAGGAAGACTTCGGTGATGACGAATCTGAAGTGATTGAACACCTCATCGAGTACGCGTCGGACGATCTTCAGGCCAACTTGAGTGAGTTTGAAGAGTTTGACGACTACGAGTACGACTGGGCGCTTAACGAATGAGGCAATGATTGATCAGTGTCATATTACGGTCATCATTCCGGCCCTGAATGAACAGGCGTCGATCGTTTCGGTGATTAGCGAGCTGCCGGGCTACATCGATCAGATCATCGTCGTGGACAACGACTCCAGCGACCAGACTCGAGTTGTATCTGAAAACGCTGGTGCCACAGTGATCAGTGAATCTCGCAAGGGATATGGCCGTGCCTGTTTAAGCGGTATTGAATCGACTGGCGACACCGATATATTTGCCTTTATCAATGGCGGCTACAGTGATTATCCGGAAGATCTTGACAAATTGATCAGACCGGTTGCAGCCGGTCGCTGTGACCTTGCGATTGGCTGCCGAGAAGATGACCCGGCTGCACCAAAGGGAAGGTTTGTCCACCAGAGACTGGGTACGCGGATGGCCTGTCTGACGATTCGTTTGCTGCACGGCTACAACTTTGCTGACCTTGGGCCTTTGCGCTGTATTTCGCGCTCGACACTGGCTCACTTACAGATGCAGGATGAAGACTTTGGCTGGACAGTTGAGATGCAGCTGAAAGCGGCGCGGGCCGGGGCGGTGATTTTGCAGGTGCCGGTCAGGTACCGAAAAAGGATCGGTAAATCGAAGATTTCGGGAACCTTGCGAGGCACAGTGATGGCGGGCTACAAAATTTTTTACTGGATTTTTCGCCTGGCGGTTACCACCCGCCCGGATCGCATTCGTTAATCAACGCCTGTCATTCGAAAACGCCGGTATCGGTAGTCGATGACAAGGGCGCAGCCGATGCTCAAGAGCTGAGTTGTCTGGGCAAGTTGTGAAACCTGATAATCATCGAGGTTTGAATCCGGCAGGTGCAGACCGATGACATACGAAAGTACCAGTGCGACGGACGCGGTCCATGCCCACAGACTCGGCCATAGCACGGCAAATGGCAATACCCAAACCCAGTACCATGCATTGAGTACCGGAGAGAGCACAAACAATACCCCGAATATCCAGTCCATACGGGGAATATCGGTGGGTTGACGGGTCTTATCGTAGCGCACGAAGTAAAAGCTGTACCAAAGGAGAAACACGCCGACCGACGTGAACCTGGCAATCGAATCAGTCAGCATCACTTTCAGCAGCGAGAATACCGGCGCGTTAAAAAGCCAGTCTGTTGCAAAAACCACCAGCGTTGCGAGATCAGTTTTCGGCTGCTTGAGCAAAAATGGCAGATACATGGCAGCAATCGTTGCAATGATGACCAGCCAATAGCGGGCCGGTTGCCGGAATAAAAAGAAAGGCAGTGCCACCACTGCAAGTATTTTTGTGCAGCAGGCGAGACCCATCAGCACCGCGCCCGATAACCTGTACCCGGACTTACGTGCCATGAAAGCGGCCAGCAAAAGACAAACCCCAATGACATCCGGGTGCGCAGTAAATGCGAATTCCTTGATGACAAGCGGGCACCAGGCGTACAGCAACACCATCCGGGCAGGAGCGAGTCTGCCCAGCATGCCAATAACAGCCATGTCAAAAAGCACAATCAGCAACTGCAGTACATCCAGATTGACCGGGGAGACAAGGTATGAGGCCGCAAATACGAACTGGAGAACTGGCGCGTATATTGTTGCCAAATGCGGGTTATTGACACCACTTAGCATTGCCTCGCATGCCGGACTCAGTGAATTGTCTACAAACAAAGACTCGGGCGTAATTCCATAGGGAGACCCATAGGTAAGGAAGAGGCACGCATCAAGCAGATAGCGATAGAAGTCGTCTTCCAGGATCGGTTCTCCCCAGACTCCGATCAAACGGAATACACAAGCCCAAAAGAAGACAATTTTGAAACTCAGACTGATTTTGTGTCGATAAAGCCAGTACCAGTAGCCAAGCACGACCGCGGCGGCAGCTGCGAAGCCGGTCAGAAACTGAATCAGGTCATAACCTGATGAGTCCCTGGATAACAGCGCCTGAATTGCATAGATCGACGCGAGCGTGCTACCGACGAGCAGCGCGGAAACTGTTGCAGGCGAGTGTTTCTTGTTCATGCTTTCAATGCCAGTAAAACTTTTTCGCTGTTATTGAGTCTGACATTCTATAGCCCGAGTAAATCTGCGGGACCGGCAAAAGGCAAACCGTACAAGTACTCGATGGGCAGATTACTTTCGGCAAAGTATAAGATTGCCAGGTAAAACGGAACCGAAAATCGTTTTCAGATAAAATAAGCGTTGAAGTTGCTAGATCAATTTGATTTATCGTAAGAATAAATCTGCGATTTGACACAAATGTAGGATTGTAAAGATGAATCGACAAAAAATTCCTTCCAGAAAACCCACAACAAAAAAATTTGCTCTACTCTTGTTATGTAGTATTTTTGCCAGTTCACTAGCAGTTGCATCTGGCGGCGGTGGTTCTGGAGGTGGTTCTGGCGGCGGCTCTGGCGGTGGCTCCGGCGGTAGTTCAGGAGGCGGCGGTGGTGGTAATGGCTATTCCACGTACCACGTTACGCAAGCAACGTATGACAGGGGAAAGAAAGTCTTCTACGAAAGCGTCGTCTGTGACAGCTGTACTTATGCTGGTCTGGAGTTAACTACTGAGAGCGTTAGTGCCGTATGGAAACAGATGAAAAAAGACCTCAAAAAGAAGGGCGTCATCGGTGCTGAACTCAAGCGAAAGGAGCGAAGGTCCGTCAAAGCGTTTATTCGCAAAAGATTTAAACTTTAGCCCTGTTGATTTTGTGCCCGGCTGAGCGGTCGGGGTCTTTGACTCAGATGGCTTGCAGCTTCGAAGACTGAAGTGCGGTAGGATTGTCGTGATTTTGCCGCGCTTTTTTTGTTTAACACCTGTTGGTTGCGAAAAATTTTTTCTGCCTTGATTTGCTCGCAGCCAGTCACCGGCGCTTAATTTGCATTTCAGTGTCAACCAATTGACACTCGCATAGAATTCCAATCGATGTTTGAGGTAATATCGCCTTCGGAGTATGCGGCTTTCGCACTGATTGCAGTTTTTGCAGGCTTCGTACATGGTTCTATCGGTCTGGGGTTTCCATTGCTTTCGACCGCTATGCTCTCAACATTCGTCGATCTTCGCACTGCGATTCTGATCACGCTGATCCCTACAGTTACCGTCAACATTATCAGTATTGTCAGAGGTGGCAATTGGCGAAAAAGCATCGGCCGATTTTGGCCACTTGCGCTTTGGTGCTTGCTTGGATCAGTTGTTGGCGCCTGGGTGATTGTTCACTATGATCCAACACCGTACAAGCTTTTGCTGGCAGCGCTGATTTTTCTCTACCTCTTCGCAGACCGTTCCAGTCGCCAACTGTTAGCCAAAATATTCCAGTACCCTAGATTTTCACAACTCGGATTTGGTTTGGCGGCCGGTTTTTCAGCTGGCTCGACAAACACGATGGTACCCATTCTTGTAATCTATTCACTGGAGTCAGGCTGGGCAAAAACTGTCATGATCCAGGTGTTCAATATGTGCTTTATGTCTGGCAAGGCCGCACAGCTCGCGGTTTTTTCAGGATCGGGAACATTTACCTGGCAAATTGTGCTTGCTACCATGCCCATCGCCGGTATTGCTGCTATCGCGCTGGTTTTTGGTCACATCGTACAGGACAAAATCAATATCCACCTGTTTCGAAGAATCATCAGGTTTGTTTTATTGCTCCTCGGGATTATTTTGTCAGCACAGGTTATGTTCGCGCTGACTTACGATTAAGGTCGCCATGAAGAGCTTTAGTTTTTGGCCCCCGAACTCATCCATGAGCTGATTGAAATCGGCATCCGCTGCTGCGGCAATCAGGCAATCAGACCTCGGGTGCCTTAGCGCAGCAATTCAGTCAGCATGCCGATAAAATACCGAGCGTTGCAATTGAAATCGTGGACGATATTCCATAGTGGCGCACCGCTAGATTTGCGTGTCAACAAAATCATCTGCAGTTACACTGGATCCGCCGCTTTTTCAGCCCTCGCCGCGCCCGGCTTTTGACGATTGCGCAAAGCTTAGGCGTTGTTATAGCTTGATAATTCAAGAATTCTCGGCGCATGATATAAGGGTAGCGTATTCAACACGCCGTGTTTGCCGCCTCTGGCACCAACGAGCTTAACAGCAAGCTTTGGATTGTAACGTTGAATGTAAGATGTCAGGCTCTTGGCTTGAGTTCTGTTGCCGCTTTTGACTTCAACGGGTACGATCTCACCGTTTTTGGTTACGATCACGAATTCAATATGAGCCTGATTTTGCTCCCAGCTGTATGTTTGACTGAGGCCCTTGGCAATTAACTCGTTTTGAACAAAGTTCTCAGCGATAAAACCTTTAAAACTCAAGTTTTGATGTTTCTGATCCGCATAGGACATCCCGACCATATAACCGAGCAGGCCGACATCAAACAGAAATAACTTAAAGACATTTTCCTTTGTGTATGCGTTCAATGGTGCGCGAGGTTCCTGCGCAATCAGATAGTTCCTGGAAGCCAGATTCGCTTTGTCCAGCCAATCAATAGGTCCTCTCAATTCTGCATAGCGCTTTTTCCCATTAATTGGCTCGCGAAATCGAAACCGATTCACGGAGCCATCAATATTTTTCCCCAACTGTAGCGGAATATTCCGGAATACGGACTCAATGTGGTGAGCGTCAACTGGGCCAGAATACTTACCAAAATCAAGTCTGTAGCTGTCGATCAAATTGCGATGGACTTTCTTTACATTGTGTACACGCTCTACGAGTGAAACCTGTGATGCGATCCAATGATTGACTGCGCTTGGCATACCGCCGACGTAGTAATAATCGAGCAGGGCTGACCAAAGCTGCTGATGCGCTTCACTTGCGTCAAGCAAGCGTTGATAGGCGTCGACAAGCATTTGGGAAGCCGAAGCATTTAGAAACTCCTCAAAGGTAAGCGGAAATAGTTCCATCATGTCAACTCGGCCGACTGGAAATGATTGCAGCAAACCGATGTTCGAGCCGGTGGCAATGACAAATGCATGTGGCCATTCATCAGCAATATATTTAAGCGACTGCAACGCCCTGTCACACGAGCCGACTTCATCGAAGACGATCAAATCTGTGGCCTGATCAACCGATTCACCAAGTCTGAGCCCGATGTTGCCGATGACCGCATCCGGGCTCAGGCCGTCATCGAAAATCGTCTGGAGAGAGGGATCACGTTCAAAATCCAGATAGTGCAAGCGCCTGAATTTACTGGATTTACCAAAGATATTCTTAAGCAGAAATGTTTTCCCTGTTTGGCGTGCGCCATTCAAGACTATCGGTTGGCGTACTGTTTGTTGCTGCCATTTAAGTAAGTCAGACATTAAAGAGCGTTCAAGCATTTTCGAACGCTCGCGGTGAGTCATTTGCGTGAGTGAGACAGAAACCTGGTGGAATCAGCATAAACATTGTGTTTCCTTCTTATTCGCCATTCATTGATCAAAGCGTGTATGCAGGGCGCGTCCAATACATCTCAAACGGCAAATTTAGATTTTATCCTATATAAAAGTGTAGTATTTAGCAAAAAGTAATGCTAAAAAGTGTTATTTATATGCATTAACTCCCACTATAAAATGTAAATACAACTGTTGCTGGCAAGGCAGCAGCGCGCGGCCGAGCGTGCTACCGCTGGTAGCGATTGAACATTCTGACCAAGTTACCAGACACTGGTGGTCATGCACATGAAGGGCATTTCGACGCTGTTCAAAATCGCCTTGGCGTTATTTCGATGCCAGGACAGTCACGTTCAAAACCAGGCCAGGAATTGCTCAGAGGAAAGGGTTTGTGTTTTGGACGCGTCGGTTGCGAGCTGACACTCATCGCGTAAGAAGCTGATTGCAACTTTTGAGACGGATCTCAAATGTCAATCTGTTAGCGCTGCCATACATCCAGCAATTCACTCCTCGATGACATCTGTTTTGCCAGGGCTTGCAGTTTTAGGATAAACTGCGTTGCAATAAATATAAAATTAAAACTCGAATACAAATATAGTATTACAAACGACAGTTAAGCAGTTTATCGATCGACCAAATGACGGTGTCCGTCTCGCTGATTTCGTCATTCGCAACGAATAACACAATAGGGAAGTATTGAAATAAAGGCCTTAAACAATGATTGAAACGAAGTCAACGGCTCTCTCATGACCGGATCGAGCACTCAGAGCAGCAATCGTGCAGATGCAGTGATTGAATGCCGAAACCTCTGGAAGATTTTTGGTGCCCGCGCTAATGAAGCTATGCAGGCAGTTCAAGATCATGGCCTATCGAAAAATGAGATACGCGATGATTATCAGTGTGTTGTTGGTGTGCAGGATGCCACTTTTACCGTCGGAGAGGGTGAAGTGTTCTGCATCATGGGACTGTCTGGCTCGGGCAAATCCACCCTGATTCGACACATTAATCGTCTTATTGATCCAACGTTTGGTGAAGTCCTGATTGAAGGGCAGGATATTAATCGACTGGGTGCGGTGGACCTCAGAGCGTTAAGGTCGACCAAGATCGGCATGGTATTCCAGAATATGGCACTGATGCCTCACCGTACGGTGCGCGACAATGTTGCCTTTGCGCTGGAGGTGCGCGGTGTCGATCGGGATGACCGATACAGGACGGCTGATGAAGCAATAAGAACAGTCGATCTTGACGGCTGGGAGGAAAGCTATCCGGATGAACTGTCAGGTGGTATGCAACAGCGTGTGGGACTTGCCCGCGCGATTGCTGCTGACCCGCATATTTTGCTAATGGACGAGCCATTTTCTGCGCTCGACCCGTTAATTCGAAGACAGTTGCAGGATCAGTTTTTGCACTTGTCTGCCGAAATGCACAAGACCACTTTATTCATCACCCATGATCTGGATGAAGCGATTCGCATTGGCGATCGAATTGCCATTATGAAAGATGGCGCACTGGTGCAGATTGGTACACCTGAGGAGATTGTTACTGAACCGTCGGACGACTATGTGGCGGATTTTGTAGCAGGCATATCAAAGCTTCAACTAGTGACTGCGCAAAAGGTCATGCAGCCGCTGGCGAGTTTTGAACAACAAAACGGTCCGCTGGATATGGCCAGCTGTTTGACCGCCAATCTGGATGACAATCTTGATGCACTGGTTGATCTGTCGATCGAGACGGATCACCCAATTTTAGTCAAACATGACGGCCAAGCGGTTGGTGTGGTAACCAAACGAAAACTGCTGCGCGGGATTCAAGGCAAGATGGAAGACTAAGCGAATGAATTGCGTTGGACAGAAGAAGGAGTAAGACATATGGCGCAAAATGAACCCTTCAATGTTCTAAGGCCCTTTGACAGCATTGATTTTGGCATTGCAGACTGGGCTGACGGGATTAAGACATGGGCAACTGAAAACCGCGACGTGGTGCAACCAGTCAAATGGTTCGTCAATGATTTGATTGTCGGCGTTGAAGCGATCATGCATGCGATTCCGCCAGTCTTTATGCTGGGGATCATTTTTCTGCTTGCCTGGCAGTCTGCTGGAGCCAGGGTGGCGGCATTTGTTTCTATTTGTCTGATTCTATTGGGCTTAAGTGATCCTAATGCCTGGGGACTCGCGATGACGACGCTGGCGGTCGTAGCAACTTCAGTGGTGGTTTGCATAATTTTCGGGTTGCCGCTGGGGCTTCTGGCCGGTAAAAGTGATCGATTCGAATTCGCGATCCGTCCGGTGCTCGATACAATGCAGACCATTCCGGCTTTCGTATACCTCGTGCCAGTCGTGATGCTGATCGGGATTGGTAATGTTTCTGGAGTCATTGTTACGGTAGTTTTTGCTCTGCCGCCGATTATTCGGCTGACATCACTCGGAATTCGGCAGGTTAATGCCAGCGTAGTCGAAGCAGCTCGCGCATTCGGTTCTTCGCCGAGGCAAATACTGTTCAAGGTTGAGTTGCCGCTTGCGACGCCTTCCATCATGGCAGGTCTCAATCAAACGATCATGATGGCGCTTTCAGTCGTTGTGATCGCTTCTCTGATTGCGGTTAAAGGCCTCGGTAACGAAGTCCTGCGTGCCATGGGTCGGCTCGACGCGGGTAAAGCGATTGTCGGTGGCTTTGGCATCGTTGTGCTGGCGATTGTGCTTGACAGAATCACCCAGGGACTGGGACGGAGCGGTAGAGAAAGAGGACATCGTCACTGGTGGGAGGGTGGACCGGTGGGGGTGGTTATCAGATTAATCAATAAGAAGACACCCAAGAGCACTTCGAATCTACCACAGTAAAGAGTAGAGGTACTTACATTAACTGTGGATGAAATTCAATTGTTGAAATTGGATAAGCCGGAAAAACGCCCGCCATGTCGGGTGTTGCAATACACGCATAGAATCGCAGACCCGAACGGCAAGGACTCTCGAGTCTGCTGATGACCATTTCACTGAAAAGTACACGCCCCTTATGGTGTATATTTTGCAGGATTGATCACTAACGATAGGATAGTTGAACCGCAATTTTTGATTCTAAAAGAGGTACGGCTTTGGCAGAGCCTGGCGGGTGTCTCAACCGAAATTATTCCAAGAATTCGAATTTTATCGAGGTATTGCTACGAATTATCGATAGGTGATTCATTTTATTTGTCTTTGTATTGAGAGGATGTAAACTAATGTCAAAAATGAGAAAATTAATAACCACCATAGCAATTGGACTTGCATCAATTGTATTTGCAGGCGCAAGCTTCGCTGACGCAATGATGCCTGGTAAAGGCGTTACCGTGAGACCTATTGAAGGGACCAATCTGGAAGAAAAATTCCAGCACCAGATTATCTACACTGCACTCGAACAGCTGGGATTTGAAGTAGATGAGCCTCAGGAAGTCGAGTATCAGACGATACACCTGGCTCTTGGAACTGGCGACGGCGATTTTACCGCAGTGCATTGGGACCCGCTCCATGCGGCTTTCTTCGAGGAATCCGGCGGTGCCGAAAAAATGACCAAATTCGGCGACTTCATCGCAGGTGCATTACAGGGCTATCTGGTTGATACCGCATCATACGAGGCTGGCGTACAGAATATTGGCGATTTGAAAGACCCGGAGGTTGCCAAACGATTTGACGCTGATGGCAACGGGACTGCAGACCTTGCCGGTTGTGCACCTGGCTGGGGCTGTGAAAGGGTGATTGAACATCATCTGGATGAATTTGGTTTGCGCGACACTATTACACACAACCAGGGCGCTTACAACGCAATCATTGCTGAGACTGTCGCTCGCCAGCAAGCCGGCGAACCGATTCTTTATTACACGTGGACGCCGTTTTGGGTTTCTGGAGTACTGGTACCGGGGGACAACGTTCAATGGATTGCTGTACCTTATTCATCTTTACCAGATGGACGAGTTGCCAATACGATGTTCCAGGGCAAGGACCACGGATTCGAAGTCAACACACTTCGTATTGTGGCAAACAATGACTTCCTGAATGCCAATCCCGCTGCCCGTGCAGTGTTCGAAATGGCTCAGCTGGATATCAATGAAGTGTCTGCACAAAACAACACAATGCGCGATGGCGAAGACTCCATTGATGACATCGCCCGCCATGTTGAAGAGTGGATTGCAGCTAATCAGGATACCTTTGACAGTTGGGTTGAAGCGGGCAAAAAGGCCGCAATGTAAGTTTTTTCAAAGTTCGCAAGGCCGGTAGCATTGCGCTGGCCTTGCGAAATCTCCTGCCTATCCGATACCCGACCTTTCTGTCGTTCAAATAACTTCTCTACGCGACTCACAAGAGTCCAGGTTTGCTGCTTCTGTCAGTGTGCCTTACAATTCTGACTGAAAAGTCAAAGGGAGCTTTGCTATACAGGTTCTATGATGGATGAACATCAAAGTACGCAATCCCTCGGTCAGCGCCGTGGTGGCCGACAGCAGCGCAGAGAAATTCGAAGCAACCTAACTGAGCCGATGTTACCGGCACTGACAGGCAGGCTACCAATCGTAGAACCGCTGTCTCAAGAAGAGGTCGAGAGAATCGATGCTGCCTCGATGGATATTCTGGAAAACGTCGGGGTGATATTTCGCGACCCTCAGGCCATTCAAGACTGGAAAAAAGTCGGTGCCGAGGTGCGAGATGAGTATCGCGTGCATCTTGACCGAGCACTGGTTAGGGAGCTGATCTCGACGATTCCTCATGAGTTTATCCTGCATGCACGCGACCCCAATAAGAATGTGCCGATTGGCGGCCGTTCATCAATCTTTCTTCCAATGGCGGGCGCGCCATACCTTCGCGATCTCGATGATCAGCGAAGAGCACCGACGCTGGATGACCTCGCGATGTTTCACAAGCTCGCGCACTTTATTCCAGTTCTGCACTCTACGTCACATCATATCGTCGAGCCGATGGACCATGTCGTTGCACACCGACATCTTCGCATCACCTATTCGTCAATCAAACATTCTGATAAAACATTCATGGGAATGACAACGTCACCAAGAAATGCTGCTGATGTGCTGGAGATGAGCGCGATTTTATTTGGTGAGGAATTCATGGAATCGCATGCAGTTGTAACGGGCAACTGCAATGGCAATTCTCCGCTTGTTTGGGACGAAACAATGCTGGGTGCCTTGCGCGAATTCTGTAAGCGCAATCAGCCAATATTGTGTTCTCCATTTGTACTTGGCGGAGCCAATACACCGGCCTCTACTGCACCGGCCGTTGCACAGCTCAACGCAGAGGCGCTGTCTGCACTTGCCTATACGCAAGTAGTCCGAAAAGGCTGTCCGGCGATATATGGCCATTATCTTTCGACTGTGTCGATGTCGTCAGGTGCTCCAATGGCTGGTACACCGGAGATCAGTCTGATGAACTTCATGATCGGTCAGATGGCGAGATTCTATAACGTACCCTGGCGGACTTCAAACACTTTGGGCGGCGCGAAAACACTGGACGCGCAGGCCGGCTACGAAAGTGCGACGACAATGATGGCAGTGCTGTTGTCGGGCGCTAACTATATTTGGCATTCAGCCGGCTGGAACGAAGCTGGAATGCACTGTTCAGTTGCGAAGTTTGTAGTGGATGCAGAGCAGTGTGCGATGGGTTATCGGATGGCGGAAGGTATCAATTGGGAAGATTTTGACGAAGCCATTGATGCTGTTGGAGACATTGGGCCGGGTGGGCATTATCTGGGGCACGAGCATACGCTGTTGAATTTTCAACGTGCATTTTTCATGCCTACGCTGTTCGACAATAATACTTATGAGCAATGGCAAGCAGATGGTTCCACTGAGGTTACCGAGCGCGCACTGCAAAGTGCACGGGCGATGCTGGATGCTTACGAGTATCCCCAACTGGATGAATCAACTGATGAAGCATTATTGGACTACATCGCTCGCCGAGAAAGCGAGATTCCGGCCGTTGACGAGTTAAACTGGACCCATTAGCATTGTTATGGCGGATTCTTGATCGATGAGGCATCAAATCCGCATCAGGAGCCGTCAACTTTGCCACTCAAGCTTAACCTGCCTGGGTTCTCGCAGCCAGGCACAAATCATAACGACCGTTTTGAACAACCGCTTGAGTCGTTCCTATTCAGGTAATAACGCGATGTGCATGGATATAGAATCTACTCCACCGAAGCATTCCACCTGATTCGAAAGCCGCTGTATGCTGGGAGAAGAGAGAAAGCATGCGTTGATATTGATAGATTTAAGCAGATCCATCAATGAGGCGGGTATCAGAAATTAGCCACTTAAATTTCTTTCATTGATTCGGTAGTCTGACATCGGGCTACAAAATCTCACAGTCCTCCTTAACGAAGGCGCTCGATCATTCGTTGACTGACAGTGCAGTTCGGTTTTTTGGCTGTTCGTGCCGCTAACAGCTCTCGAGTATAGTCAAACTGGTTTGCGCGCAATGTTGCCTCAATTAAAGTATGCGTCAGCAATTCCCTTTGCGCATGACTGCCTCCAAATGAGTGAGCACTATCACGTACCTTGGATAATTTTATGACTGCATCATCGTATCGTTCCTCAGCGAAATCCATGAGCCCGGTAATGATTGGATAACCAATCTGTCTAACCACTTCAGCCGAAGCGAGGTTCGATCGAATTTCGGAATTCATTCGCTCGACGATAGTTCTGACGGAATGCCGTCGCTCAGCGGCAATGAAGGACACTAAAGCATGGTAGTCATTAAAACAATAGAATCCTGTTTTTGAAATGGCTTCTTCCCATTTGTCGGCAAGTGTGTTCCAGCGATTTCCGGTCTCAATTTGCGCTAAGTGAAGTCGCCACAACAATGCAGTTGCATCAATAAAATCAAGTGCGAAAGTCCCTTTAGAAATGAATTTGTCGTAAACTTCGAGAACCCTGTCAAATTCGCATAGATCCAGGTGAAAAAGAGCAACGTGCCACCAGTTATGAATTGCGAAATCATTGTCTTGTGACCAGTCGCGTTCGCGCAAGGAATACCATTCGATCCCTTCTTCACGATATCCCTGCATTTCTTTGACATGTGCGACAGCGTGAATAGCCCAGACATCATTTGCGTTGATTTCTACCGCGTGGCGGCCAAACTGTTCAGCCTTTAGATATTCATTACATTCTTCGAG
>JAJDZL010000039.1 GCA_022824665.1 Gammaproteobacteria bacterium
AACTACTCGGAGTGCTATCACTGCCCGATCATTCACAAGACTTTTTCGCATGGCGTCATCAAACCTGATACTTATGACATTCAGCCTCAGGGCTATTGTCTTCGACACACGACTGAGTGCCAGAACCTGGACGCAATGAGCTACCCGATTGATTTGAATGCGAACAGTACTGCCGGAAAATACTCGTCTTGGTATTTGTGGCCAATGTTCTCTTTCCAGGTGTACCCGGGAAATATTCTCAACACCTACTGCTGGCGGGAAGTTGATATCGATCAAGTTGAAGTATTGCGCGGCTGGTATTCACGCGACGGAGAGGATTCGTCCGTCATTCGGCAACTGGCACAGCAGGATCGACAGACGACTGTCGAAGAGGATATCGGGCTCGTTGAATCGGTTCAGCGAGGCATGCGAAATCGCGGCTATCGACCTGGTCCACTGGTGATTGATCCAGCCGGTGGTGTCAACTCCGAACATTCCATCAAGGTGCTTCAGGAGTGGATGCAGGCGGCACTCGAGCCTCAGGCAGCCGTCGATTAGTTTCGCGCTGCCTGCATAAATCACAATTTCGACCGCTTCGGATTGTCGGTCAAGCTTTCCGAACTTTTAATTCACACTGTTGGGAGCAAATATCAATGGATAAAGAACTATTTGAAAAAGGGCTGGCGGCGCGCAAAGCAACGCTGGGCGCTGAATACGTCCAAAAGAACCTGGAAGCGGCTGATGATTTCAATCGTCCGTTTCAGGAAGCTATGACCGAGTGGTGTTGGGGATTTGGCTGGTCGGACGATACGATCGATCCAAAAACGCGCTCTATGATGAATCTTGCCATGATTGGTGCGCTCGGAAAAATGCACGAATGGGAGATTCATTGCCGAGGTGCGCTCAGAAATGGCGTATCCAAAGAAGAAATACGCGCGATCCTGCACGTGATCGCCATCTACTGCGGACTGCCGCAGAGTCTTGAGTGCTTCCGGGTTGCCAGGCAAGTACTTGAAGAGGCGGACTTGCTTTAACTTTGAGTCCGAGGTCAAATGTTTTATTTGTTCAGTTTGCTTTCATCGTGGCGCAGCCCGAATACCCAGCGCTCTTCGGTGATGTTCTCCAGGTAGTGAAATGGCCGCTCTTCGAGTCCGATAAACCCCGGTCCCGGCATCAGCAGCACATCGCCGGGTACATTGGCTATTTCGATCTGGTTTAACTTTTTTCTGTCATCAGAGATATAGAATCGCCCGTATCCATCAAGAACAAAAAGGCAGATGATGTGACGGTAGTCCATTCGGTCCCGATGTGGCGTGATGCCTGCACTGCCGGGCTCGTATTTTTGCAGCATGACGTCGTTAAAGACCACCGGGGATGAAAAAAGATTGCGCCCTTTGATCGCTTCGTCAAAGAGTTTCTGGAATTCAACGACCAACTCGGCAAACTTTCCGTCCTCCTTCAATTTGTCCTGCAGCACCATATCCTGATAAACCCGGTTCGCCCCACTGCCTACCGTATCACGTGCTGCGCGAAGCGGGTATGTTTTTGCTTCGGCCAGTAGCGCCACTCTGAAATCATCGCTGAGAATCGGTACCGATAACGACCGAATCTGCTGCAAGATATTGATCGCCTGACCGAGCGTTTCAGGTGATGTACGAAAAAGGGGCTGGTTCACTGCAACATGCTTGGTTTGATTGAAGCGCGCTTCCAGGGCATAAGGTCAGTGGAATTGACTTTGGCGGGCTCAATTGCTGCAAATAATAATGCGTGTGCTGGTTTCATTCAAATCTTATGTTTTTTTTGACGTGCAAAATGGCAAGCGCGTCATTGCTGCAATTTTCCGGTACGCCACATTCAGTGCCGGCAGACAGCTCGATCAAGGTGATTCTCATTCTATCGGTGCGAGAGCTGAATTGCGCTCGGTTTCGATCATTCGCATCAGCAAAAGCGATCGATAGTGCAGGTGCTTAGCGGCCCGCCCGCTCAACCCAAGATTTTAGGACCTTAAGTGCAATCGCAACGGTGACAGAGGTGAGCAAATTCGCCTTACTTATTTTTTGCGCGAGCCACAAACTGGCTTGCTGTTATTCCTCGTCGGGTCATGATTGTGATTCCTGTCGATTCAAATCCGAACCAATTCCAAAAATTCAGATTTGGAAAAATTCCAATACTATGACTAAAATTAGGCTGTCAAAGCAGATTGCAAAGAGATTGAACAAAGTCCGAACCATCTGCGAAAAGATCAATTGTTAGACAATTCAGTGTGGAGGGGAGATGAGCGCTGCAGTGAATTTGGGTTCGCGCCTTGCCGAGATCAAGGGCGCGAAAGTCATTAAGAGTTTTTGCTATACCTGTCCCTGGCAGTGCCCGACTGAGGTGTTTGTCCGGGATGACAAGATCGTCTATCACAAAGGCAACCCGGAATCGCCCAACAATATCGGCTCGCGTTGTGCCAAGGGCATGGCCAGTTGGCACGTAACCCGGGATCCCGACCGTCTGAAGCATCCGCTGCTGCGTACTACCCCCAAGGGTGAGCCGGGACAATTCAAACGCATTTCATGGGACGAGGCGTTCTCATTCATTGCCGACAAATTGAAGTCTATCGCGGATGAGTACGGTCCGGAGGCGGTGGCACTGACTTGTCACCACGACCCCAATACCCAGTTCTATCGGCACCTGCTTGGCGAATTGTACGGGTCTCCCAATCTGTATGCCCACACCTCGGGCTGTGAGCAGGATCGAAGATCAGCCTGTTTGACACTGTTCGGACATGTCTTCCCCATGCACGACTTCGCCAATTCCAGGTATGTGATGCTTTGGGGCATGAACAATCTGGGTGCCAACCAGGGCCTTTGGGAGAGCAGGGCGCTCATTGATGCCCAGAAAAAAGGCTGTAAGCTGGTTGTGGTTGACCCGAACTTCACTGAAACAGCCCAGAAAGCTGATGAGTGGGTTCCGATCCGTCCAGGCACCGACGGAGCCCTGGCGCTGGCAATGTGTCACAGCATCATCAGTGCACGACTTTACGATGCAGACTTCACCAATAGCTACTGCAACGGTTTTGACGGCTTTAGGACGCATCTGACCGAGAAAGGGTACACCCCTGAGTGGGCGGAGCCGATCTGCGGTATTGATGCAGCAACGATTGAACGGCTGGCGCGCGAGTTTGCCACAACCAAACCTGCCATGTCTGCGATCTTTAAGGGCTCGGGCTACTACACCAACGGTGCGGATGCCGGTCGCGCCTGCTACGCCCTCAATGCGATTTGTGGTGAGGTGGACAAGCCAGGTAATCTGCATCTTAAGGACTGGGCACCATTGGGGTTGCCGGTTATCATTCCGGATGAAGCAAAAAAGGCGCCCGCAAAGGATCCGCTGCACGCCGCGATGGGTTATCCGCTGGCACCGGACTTGCCAAATTCCAAGTTGCCTGATGCGGTCATTGACGGCAATCCTTATCCAGTCAAGGGATTGTTCGTTCACGCGACCAATCCGGTGATGAGTGATCCCAATCGCGACCGGGTACTGGAAATGTTCCGCAACCTGGACCTGGCAGTTGCCTGCGAGCTCTACATGAGCGAAACTGCCCTGGAGTGCGACATTGTGCTGCCCGAGACATCGTTTTATGAACAGGCGGAAATCCGTCAGGGCATGTGGCTTGGACCCGAAGTTGTGCTTTGCCAACCGGTGGTATCGCCGCTCGGAGAGTCTAAACCGCCCTATGAAATTGTCCAGGGTATCGCCGAAAAAATGGGCTGGGCTGAGCACTTTCCATACGAGAAGTGGGAAGATTGGGGTGAGATTATGATGGAGAACGTTCCCATGTCTTTGGATGAGCTCAAGAACAAGGGTTTCTGGGCAGGGGAGATTCGTTATAACCGGGTCCCTGAAGGGCTGCCGACCCCGTCCGGGAAAATCGAGATTCTCTCGAGTGACTACGAAGGTGCCGGGTTCAACGGTTACCCCGAGTATACCGAGCGCTCCGTATTGCCGGATGATGACTATCCGCTGCAGCTGACACATTCGAAACTCAGCATGCATTGCAACATTGTCACTCAGAACAATCCCTACCTGATGGAGGTGTGTGGAGAAAACTGGGTTGAAATCAACAGTCGGGATGCTGCTAAATACGGTATTGAAGACGGTGCGATGGCGATCCTGGAATCCCCCAAGGACAGTATCGAAATCCGCGCCAAAGTAGTCGAGGGTCTGGTGCCGGGCTGTGTCAGCGTTCGCCACGGGCACGGTTTTGGGCATTGGGCAATGGGCTCGACCGCCAAGGGACGCGGCGCGCATTCCAACAATCTGATGGACACACACACCAACCCGATAACCGGTGCAAACTGCTATAACGAGTGTAAAGTTCGCGTTCGAGCGGCCTAGCAGTACAACCTTGAGGAGCGAATTCAAATGCAGTATGGTTTTTATTTTGATCACAAACGATGTGTAAAGTGTCACGCATGCGAAATAGCATGCAAATCCTGGAACGAAGTTGAGGTCGGACCGCGCTGGCGCGAGGTTGTCAAGATTGAATCCGGGACATTCCCGAATGTAACCGCGATGAATGTCTCGATGGCATGCATGCACTGCGGTGATGCACCGTGCAAGAATGCCTGTCCAGTCGGCGCAATCAGCAAGCGGGTAGCCGATGGCATCGTTGAGGTTGACCAGAACGTTTGCATTGGCTGTGGGTTTTGCACCTGGGCCTGCCCGTTCAATGCACCGCAGCTGAGCTCGGATATTGGCAAGATGGAAAAATGCAATTTTTGCCAGACACCGGGTAAGGAGCGACCGCTGGATATGCCGCGTGCCTGCGAGGAGATATGTCCGACCGGGGCGATCCTGTCAGGGCCGATGTCGGAATTGGCCAACGTTAACCGGGAAAGTGCGGCCAAGCGCCTGGCTTCGCAGGGGCTTCCGGGAATCGTGCTGGATGCTGCTTCCCGGTATGGTGCAGGCGCCTGAACCGATAAATCGGCGACACACTTGAATTGCTGAACAATCAGGAGGTTGAAGATGGCCCAAATTATCAAAAACGCGATGCCACCCGAGCGAAAACGTGTCATTGATGCACTGCATCTTCGTGAACCGGACCTCGTGCCGATTGGCCTTTGGGGCACGATCGAAGGTTATCAGAACTTGAGAAAGGGCATCGGCATGGATTTCAAGGCCGACCCGAAAGACTATCGAACCGGTTCAACAACCTGGACGACTGATGTTAGTTTTGAGTTGGATATTGCAGAAAAGCTGGGCGTAGACTTTGTTCGGATTGCCATCGGCTCACCCGGCGGTTCGCCGGGTTTCAGGGAAATCCAGTTTGACGAGATTCCGTTTGATATGGGTATTCCCCCGCCGAGTGTTGATATCAATGTAGACGAATGGGGTGTCATTCGAAAGTGGACACCGCACGAGCAGGGTGGCTATTACGAAATGATTGGCTATCCGCTGTTTCACGCGACCAGCGCGCCGCTTGAGGAAGGACTTCGGATTCTGGATGAATTCCCCTGGCCGAACGCCTGGGATGAGTCGTGTCTGGAAGACTCACCGATTCCTGGCATGACGCTCAGGGAATACTGCAAGTTTATCCGCGAGGAGACGCCATTTGCCCTATTGGGACAGGGCGGTCGCGGTGGAATATTCGAGCAGGCCAAATACATGGTTGGGTATGCCAAGATATTTTCTGATTTTATTGAATCGCCGGAGTTTCTCGAAGAGATGCTGAGGCGCCTGACGGATATTGAAATTGATTTCAACAAGGCAATTATCGATGAGTGCGGGGAATACATTGACTGGATGCGAATGAGCCCGGAAGACCTGGCCAGTGAAAAAACTGCATTTCTGTCGCTGAAAATGTTCGATCGCCAGGTGAAGCCGCACTATGTGCGTGGATTCAGGGAAATCAAGGAACATTACCTCAAGAAAAATCCGCTGGGCAAGATTCAGTTTCACAGCTGCGGCGCAATACCGGAGCCGTTTATGCGCGGTTTGATTGAATCTGGCGTGGACGGCTACGACAGTTTGCCGCCAAAGGTTGCGCGTCATTCGAATCCGGCGGCCAAAAAACGGCAGCTGGGCAAGGAGATGTTCTTTTATGGTGGCATCGATGTTCAGGAAACACTGCCCTGGGGCAGCGTTGAAGATGTGCGCAATGAAGTTCGCCAGCGCATCTGGGAAATGGGACACGGCGGCGGGTTCCTGTTGAGTTCTTCCCATCGCCTCGAGCATGATGTACCCACACAGAATGTGCTTGCTATGATAGATGAAGCAAGAAGTTATGGACGCTACCCCTTGCCCACAGATCCGCCGCCAGGCGCTGATACCGGCGAAGGATATGAGCCATGGTCCGGGGAGCGCAAGCGTCGCAGACGTCCGAGCCGAACTCGAAGCACCGCGGCGCGCGCTGCATGATCAATCACACTTCAAAGAACAGAAACTATGGCACTATTCATTGAAACCGAAAAAGAATGGGATATTGAAGATCTTCAGTACGATTTTGAAGACTCTCTGGAGACTGACCGCTGGCTGGACGCGCCGTCGGAGATAAAGGAGCTATTTCATGAAATTGAGTGGAACATCATTGATGGCGAACATGAAGATACATCAGATTTGATTCATCCGGCGCTGGATGCTGATGTGTCGCCGCGCACACTGGTAGCGGGACCGATGGCGACTGGTATCGCTGAAGTCGGCCGCCGCTTCAAGATGGATGAGTACTTTTTGCCTGAAGTGATGATGTCTGCGAAGTGCATGCACTCGGCACTTGGTATTCTAAAGCCGCTGATTGTGGCGGAAAAATCCGAAGAAATCGGCACAGTGGTGGTCGGGACGGTGCAGGGAGACCTCCACGATATCGGCAAGAAGATTGTCGCGATGATGCTGGAGGCGGCGGGATTTACGGTCGTCGATCTCGGCGTCACAGTACCGCCGGAAGACTTTATCGCTGCCATCCGCGAACATCAGCCGCAAATTGTGGGTTTTTCTGCGTTGCTGACTACCACCATGAACATGCAATGGGAGACGATCAAGCACCTCCAGAAGGAGGGCATGCGTGGCGATGTCAAGGTTTTTGTAGGTGGTGCGCCAATCAGTCAGGCCTGGTGTGACAAGATCGGTGCTGACGCTTACGGTGTAGATGCATTGGTGGCAGTCGAAAAAGCCAAGGCCTGCGTACAGGAGTACAAGGATATCAAGGGTGGCGACCCGGCTTTACACGGTGCGATGCTGGCGGTTGATGCACAGCGTGTCGCGGAGCAGGCTGCTAAACTGGAGGCCGCCAGCGGTTAGAGTGTCTAGCCTTATTCGGGGTCATCAGCAAACGGCGTTGATTCGACTGATAGCGATAAGCACCAGATGAACGAGTCCGTCACAGGTTTGCGCCGCGCTCGCCGGCGAATTGTATTGCCGGCAATCGTCGGGATTGGCCTTTTTGTTATTCAGTTGGCGGGCAACTCCGGCGCGGGTCTGGCGTATGGATTGCTGCTGGTATCGGTTGTTTTGCTGCTGAGCGGTTTATTTGTCCTTGCGCTGCTGGTGTTCACCAGCAAGGGTCGCACCGCGTCATTGAGCGGGACGCTGCGCTGGCTCTTTGTTCTTGGTGGCTGGGCATACCTGATCGGGGTGCTTGATCTATCCGGTTATTTCATCGCGCAGGCGCTCGCCGGCACGGTCGATCTCAATTGGATATTTTTCGGGCCTGCGGCATTGTTGTCCCTGGTGCTTTTTGATATTGGCATGTACCAGGTGATCTATGCAAAAAATCGCCCCAGCTGGGATCGCTACCGACGCCATATTCAACGCGAATATGCACAACCGGAGGCCATGCGCAAAATCTTTTTGGCGGATGTTGTATTTCATACCACCTTGTTTTCTGTCAGCAGCTTGCGCTGGTTGCGCCATACGCTGATATTCTGGGGTTTCATTTTGCTGTTTGCGGTTGAAGTGGCTGCCGTGTTTATTCGCGAGGGATTACCGGCATTTGGGTTATTCGATATTTGGGAGGTGACCGACCACCCAGTCCGACTGGCATTTGATTTTGCATTTGACTTTTTCGGGTTTATGGTTCTGGCTGGTTGTCTGCTCGCCTTTTTGTGGCGAATAAAGGCCAGCAATACAGCCGAAGTCAAGTATTCAGATACGCCCTCGGCGGTGTTCCTGTTCCTGGTCGTATTGAGCGGTTTCCTGCTGGAAGGGGGACGCCTGGCTATGGATGGGGTGCCAGCAGGTTCCGGTTTTTCGTTTGTCGGCTGGATATTTGCATCAATGTCGCCAGGCGCCTCGGGTTTGCTGGCGTCAGGGTATACACCGCTTTGGTATTTTCACGTTTTCGGGTCTCTTGGCTTTATCATTTATATTCCTGCTCACCGGCTGGCGCACTCGTGTGCAACACCGGTTGGTAGACTGATGAATTCCCAGAAGAAGATTTTGGCAAGAAAAAAGGCAGCTGCCCTAAGTGGTCTGATGCCGCGGACCGGTGATCAAATTCGTTCAAAAATTGAGATTGAAAGATGAGTCGAGTAATTGCAATCTATGGAAAAACATGCTCGCTAAAGTCAGACGTGGCGCGGGCGATATCACGCTTGACGGGCTACAAGATGGCGAGCCGCGGCGAGGCGGTAACGTCTGAAGCGCTGCTATACATGCAAACCAGGGGAAATGATGTGGCTACAGAATTTCATCACAAACTGGATCGCGATACAAGAGCCATGCTTGACTGGCCGGATCCGGTGCTGATTCTGGAGAGCCGATTTATTGACGCGGTTCTACAGGACTGTGGCGACATTTTCTACGTGCATGTTTCAAGCGAGGATTCAGCCCGCGAGAATCGCTGGGACCACCGCAAGGAAGAGGGCGGTGGCCGGACCCGTCAAATTGGCGACAGCGTCGCCCAGCGCGATGCTGACGATGCCGCGCTTCGCGAGTTACTTTACCCGGATGCAAAACCTGTCGAACCCAATATGGAAATCGATACCACTGCTGGAAAAGCATATGACTATGCAATTCAGATATGGTCAGCATTTACCGGTGAGGACTTGTCTCATCTGGTCATTTCCGGTGCCGAGGAAATGGATAAAAAACAGACCAAGGGATTGAAGCCGGGTGCGTCGGCGGGTGCGGTCAATGTCTATAACGCACTTCGAAACCCGTTTGGTGGCTACATTACCGATGACGAAAGCGGTCGCGATGTCTTTATTCATAAAAGCGCGGTTGAATCAAGTGGACTTGGAGAGCTGGTCAAGGGACAGCGAGTCCAGTATCAGATCGTCGAGGACGGATTCGGCGGATTTCGTGCGGTCGATATTAAAGCCGAGTCGGCACCTTGAACCCGTGCCTGAACTTAAGCGTGTATTGCCCGATCTCGCAGGTGACAGCCGCTATCGAGGGACCGACGCGTATCGCTTGCGAAACCGGCAGGTGACTCAGGTCAAGCTCACGAGCGGTGCGCCGTGTGCGTCGCACGATGCGCTTTTCGCACCGTGGCCTGGTCCTGAAACCAACATTAAAGAGTGGTATGTTCTTGACAACGGCTATGCAGTTGGCAAAGGTGCCGATGCCGATGGTGACGACGTATATCCTGTGTTGAAGATCAGCCGAGAGCCGGATTGAAATGACGCAGGCACTTCCCGTTTGCCCGCAAAAGTCTCCCTATGTTGTCATGGTTGAGGCCGGGGTGCTGTACGCCTGGTGCAGTTGCGGATTGAGCAGCAAACAGCCCTGGTGTGATGGAAGTCACAAAGGCAGCGACTTCAAACCGATCAAGTTTGTCGCACCGATATCGGGGGAGTTCTACATGTGTGGATGCAAGTCGTCGGATAACGCACCGTACTGTTTCGGAAACTGTATGGGCCATGCGCCACCGCGTGCGGATACCCGGAGCGATTAAGCGGTCATGTATTTCAATGTCGTGGTACGTCATAATCTGGTTGAAGAAATTCGGCGCATGGAACACCTGTCGGACAATCAGAGCGTGCTCAAAACAAACCTTGATGCGGGCACTTTGTTAGCGGAGAATTTTCAGGCAAATCAGTGTGTCGATGGCGAGTACTTTTTTGATGATGCCGAACGCGCCAAATCATTTGCCTCGGTGTGTATGGACTTCACCATGAAACTTCTACAAGCCCGGCTTGGTCAAATTGATAAACTGAATTCAGGTGAGGAATTTAGCGCCTGACACATTGCCGCCTCTGGCGCATCACGAATCAATTGATTATCAAACGATAGTGAAAAAAGGGACGTTTGACAGACTATTAAACATGTCCGCCGTCGGGCTTGTAATCATTGTTTACTGCTGTGTGGCACGTGCTGCACTCGCAGCTGAGATTACACCGGACTATCCTCGTGAGCAGCGACTGATTGAAGAAGCTGAAGCGGGGCTGTTTGACGGCGAAATAGTTTATCTGAGTGCGGCTGAGCGGAAAGTATTTGCGTTGCTGTCGGAGCCGGAAGAACCGGCGATTGATGGTGCTGTTGTCATTCTTCACGGGCGCGGATTTCACCCTGACTGGCCGCAGGTAGCCGGACCGCTCAGGGAAGGCTTAACTGATCTTGGCATTGTTAATCTTTCTGTACAAATGCCGGTGCTGGCGAAGGACGCAAAGTATTACGCATATCTGGAGATTATTCCAGAGTCCTTTCCGCGCATCGAGGCCGCCATTGACTACCTTCGTGTGCTCGGGTATTCGTGGATTGCGCTGGTTGCGCACAGTTGTTCAGTGCATATGACGATGGCCTGGATCAAGCAATCGGGGGATGATCGAATCGATGCGTATGTGGGCATCGGTATGGGTGCGACCGATTATCGTCAGCCAATGCCGGAACCGTTCCCCCTTGAACGGCTGAGCGTACCGGTGTTGGATCTTTTCGGCAATCAGGACTATCCGGCAGTCCTCAAGATGGCGCCAGAGCGTCTGAGCGCGATTCAGGCAGCAGGCAATCCTCAGTCAGCACAAGTCTCGATTGACGGCGCAGACCATTTTTTTGAAGACTACGAGAATGAACTGGTTGAAGCGGTTGCCGATTGGCTTATGTCGCTCAGGACTTCGGCCGAGTAATCAGACCTGCCGCAGCTTAGTCGCCAAATTCAATCTCGTCGATGTCAAGGTGCCGGATATCCTCACCCTTGACAAAGTAGATGATATGCTCGCCAATATTGCAGGTTCGGTCTGCGACCCGTTCAAGCGAACGGATAGCCCACAGAACATCGACTGCATCCGGTACGGAATCCGGATCGGCCATCATCCAGTTGATAATCTCCTTTAGTGTATTCCTGAACTTTTTATCGACTTTTTTGTCGGTTCGAATGAGCGCTAATGACGCGCTGTCGTCGGTTTTTTCGAAAGCTTTCAGAGTCCTGTTCAACAGCTTGAGTACGCGGTTGCAGAGCACTTCAAGATCTTCAAATACCGGTATGTTCTCAGCATTCTGGGCTGCGCGGCTTCCCATCAGGGCCACCCGGCTGATTTCATCTCCCATACGCTCAAGATCGTTTACCGTCTTTATGACCATCAAAACAAATCTCAGGTCGCCAGCAGTAGGCTGTCGGCGGGCGAGTATTTCGGTGCTGTTTTTGTCGATCTGTACTTCAAGCCGGTTAACCAGCACTTCGTTATCCGCAACCAGCTGAGCCAGCATGCGGTCGCCTCGCACCAGCGCGTTGGTTGCATGCTTTAACTGACTTTCAATCAGTCTGCCCATTTCAAGAGTCTGGTTTCCCAACTCTGCCAGTTCCACATCGTACTTGGTGGAATAATGGCCTTCGATCATCTCAACCATCGCAATTCAGTGGGCGAGAGTACTAACATTGGTCATCATGACATTATCCGCAACTTTTTTGATATTGGTGTTGACAAAACTATTTTATCCGTTAAACTTGTAACCGAAACCGCAAGGTTTCAAACCCTTACTTCGACGACCTCACCAGGTCGATTTTTTATCTTAACTGGAGGTCAAAATGATCTTTATGTCGTCAAGTCTCAGGGTTATCCTGACTGTTCTAGCAGTAATGCTAGGGTCTTTTTCAACATCTTTGCAAGCCGGTGAAAGAGACTATATCAGTATTGTAGGTTCTTCTACTGTGTATCCATTTGCAACGGTTGTTGCAGAGCGATTTGGTACCAGTACACAGTATAAAACCCCTATCATTGAATCGACGGGTTCCGGCGGTGGTCTGAAACTGTTCTGTGCCGGTATCGGTGTATCTCATCCTGACGTTACGAACGCTTCGCGTCGTATCAAACAGTCGGAGATTGATCGCTGTGCAGAGAATGGAATTTCAGATATCGTTGAAATTAAGGTTGGCTATGACGGAATCGTCATCGCCCATTCAACCAGCACCGATCGATTCAGCATAACGCGAAGAGATATTTTTCTCGCCCTCGCAAAGCACGTACCAGATCCAGGTGGCGAAGCGAAGCTCATTCCAAATCCATATCAGACTTGGAAAGACGTTAATGCCGAGTTGCCGGATGTTGCAATACGCGTGCTTGGACCGCCACCGACTTCAGGTACCCGGGATGCTTTCGCTGAACTTGCGCTTGAAGCGGGTTGCAAAACCTTTGATTGGATCAAGGCAATACGCAAGAGCGATAAGTCCCAGTACAAATCCATCTGTCACGCGGTGCGTGAAGATGGTGTCTGGGTTGAAGCGGGAGAGAACGACAATCTTATCGTCCAGAAATTGAATGCTGACCCGACTTCGCTTGGGGTGTTCGGATTCAGTTTCCTGGATCAGAACTCGGACTTGGTTCAAGGCTCCATCGTCGATGGTGTGGCGCCCGAGTTTGAGAACATCGCCGATGGCTCATATAAAATTTCCAGAGCTCTTTATATTTACGTAAAGACTGCGCATGTAGACCTGATTCCCGGGATTAAGGAATTCATCGCTGAATTTACCAATGATCGAGCCTGGGGTGAAGATGGCTACCTAGTCGACAAGGGAATGATTCCCATGTCCGACATGGAGCGAAGTGAGTTCAAAACAGCCGCAATGGATTTGACGACTGTTCAGCTCGCCTCCGAATAAGCTGCCGATCCGGCAATTGCTTATTCTTGAATTTGTCGCTGTCGCAGATTCGATAGCGGTCAATTAAAGTAGTGATGCGTTCGGCTGGTCAGGCAAATCATGCCTGGTCGGCCGAGTGCACTCGGTTCAGTCTTATTGTGGACAGCCCGAAGTGCTGTTGAATTGGACATGTTCAATCAATTCACTTGATATTTTTCGGCGCGCGGGCATGAATTGGAGAGTTTGTTGAATAAAGCAGGCGTTCATCGTTCCGTCATAAAGACCAATACACAGCAAAAAACCTCATGAACGCATGGATCCTGATTGTCGTTGTTTTAGCGTTGTCTTCGCTGCTTTATTATGTTGCAAAGCGACGCTCACTGACGATAGCTCGAAGTGTCGGCGGCATTCATCGCCTGCACTCCGCGCCTAGATATTACGGCATTGTTGCGGCACTCCTGTTTGCAGTGCCAGCGCTCGTCGTGCTGGGATTGTGGATCAGCATCGACGAAGGAATTATTTTCCGTTTGGTGCTTGCGGAGTACTTTCCTGAACTGGACCGGGAATCACAAGTCGATATTGACTGGCTGACCAGTCAAATTCTGATTTTCGCCCAAACCGGCAGACTCGGGAATGTAGAAAATGCCGAGTTGCTGCAATTGGCAGCCGCGCGCTATCAGCACCTGACGTCTCTCAGTCAAACACTCAGAAATGCTTCGGTCCTGGCACTTGGGTCAATCGCTGGATTTGTTTTTGTGCTGGCAATTTCCGAAAAACTGCGTGCCCGTCCGATTGCTGAGGGAATCATCCGGGGTCTTATGGTGTTCAGCTCTCTGATTGCGATTTTCACCACTGTGGGCATTGTGCTGTCGGTGCTGTTCGAAGCGATCAATTTTTTCCAAATAGTCCCTGTCGCGGATTTTCTCTTCGGGCTTGAATGGAGCCCGCAGATTGCCATTCGGGAAGACCAGGTCGGCTCCTCGGGACTGTTCGGCAGTATCCCGCTGTTTGTCGGCACTATTCTGATCGCTGGCGTTGCCATGGCGGTTGCTGTACCGGTAGGATTGCTGTCTGCCATTTATCTCGCCGAGTATGCCTCTGCCAGGATACGTTCATTCGCAAAACCGACGCTCGAAATTCTCGCCGGCGTGCCGACGGTCGTATATGGATTTTTCGCAGCGCTGGTCGTGGCGCCATACTTTGCCGATATTGGCGCCCGAATTGGACTGAATATTGCCCACGAAAGCGCGTTGGCTGCAGGTGTCGTGATGGGCATCATGATCATTCCTTTTGTTTCATCCTTAACCGACGATGTGATGACCGCGGTGCCCCAATCCATTCGCGAAGCATCGCTCGCCTGCGGGGCAACACATTCGGAGACGGTAAAAAGAGTGGTTTTTCCAGCCGCATTACCGGGCATTATCGGCGCGCTGCTGCTCGCGGTTTCACGCGCGATTGGAGAGACCATGATTGTACTCATGGCAGCCGGTCTTGCTGCGCGGCTGACCGCCAACCCACTGGAATCTGTGACCACCGTCACCGTGCAGATTGTAACGCTGCTGGTCGGTGACCAGGAGTTCGACAACCCCAAGACTCTGGCCGCGTTCGCGCTTGGATTGACGCTCTTTGTTGCAACGCTTTTGCTCAACGTTACGGCGCTTTACATCGTGCGCAAATACAGTGAGCAGTATGAATAAAGCAATGCCGCAAACGCCAGTCAGTTTTTGGGATACGCCTAAATTCAAGCGCGGACTTGCGAAACGGCGCGCGGCAGAATGGCGCTTCAAGTTATATGGTCTGATCGCGATGCTGATCGGCCTGGCCAGCGTGGCACTGCTCTTTGTCAGCATTACGCTCAACGGCGTTGGTGCATTCTGGCAGACTCAAATCAAGCTGGACATTTTTTTTGACCCGGCTGAATTCAGTGAAGAGAATCTGCAAGCTGCAAACTATGGCAAGCTTGTAAAGAACACGCTATACAGCCATTTTCCGGAGGTAACCAAGCGCAAAGAAAAGCGTCAACTGTCCAGGATTGTCAGTGTTGGGGCAGACATCATGGTGCAAAAGATGGTGATGGCTGAACCCTCGCTGATCGGTACCACAAAAAGTATTTGGCTGCCGGTTGATGATGTGTTTGACATGCTGCACAAGATAGACTTTGGTCGAGACAGCAGCAAGGGCGGCAGTGGACTGGTATCTGAAAACCAGCTTAAGTGGTTTGATTCCCTGGTTGCAAATGGGCTGATCGACAGCCGATTTAACCGTACCTACTTCACCGCGGGAGACTCCAGGGAGCCTGAACTTGCCGGGTTGCTCGGTGCATTGATGGGGTCGTTCTACACTATTTTGGTGACGCTGTTGATCTCATTTCCAGTGGGTGCCGCGGCAGCGTGCTATCTTGAAGAATTTGCCCCCCGGAACCGGTTTACAGATTTTATTGAAATCAATATCAACAATCTGGCGGCCGTGCCGTCAGTCGTATTTGGTTTGCTGGGGTTGGCGGTGTTTATCAATTTCTTCGGATTGCCAAGGTCCGTACCGCTGGTTGGAGGACTGGTACTTAGTCTGATGACTTTGCCAACAATCATCATTGCTGGCCGAGCTGCGCTGCATGCAGTTCCGCCTTCAATCCGGGAGGGCGCACTGGCGCTGGGTGCATCGAAGACGCAGACCGTTATTCAGGAAGTTGTCCCTTTGGCGATGCCAGGCATGCTGACTGGTACAATTATTGGCATCGCCCGGGCGCTGGGTGAGACTGCACCGCTTTTGATGATTGGCATGGTGGCTTTTATTGTAGACATACCATCCGGGCCGCTGGACCCTTCCACTGCGCTGCCGGTACAGATTTTCTTGTGGGTTGACAGCCCGGAAAGAGCGTTTGTTGAAAAAACTTCCGGAGCAATCCTGATATTGCTGGCATTTCTGATTACAATGAACATTGTGGCAGTCTGGCTGCGGCAAAAGTTTGAACGGCGCTGGTAGCAGCGAGGGAGCATCAATTGAAGACGGGTTTAGGAGTTTCGGATACATTGCAGGAAGCTGACAACAAGGAACACATTCGGACTAGAATCGACAAGACTTTGCTTGCCGATAACCAGGCCAATGTTCAAAATTCAGCTGCGCAAATTCGCATGACCGCGAAAGACGTCAATGTTCATTATGCGGATAATCATGCAATTAAGGACGTCAGCCTGTCAATCTATGCGAATGAGGTGCTGTCTATCATTGGACCGTCGGGTTGCGGCAAATCAACATTTCTTCGCTGTCTGAATCGAATCAATGACATTATTGATGACTGCAAAATTCGTGGCGAAATTAAACTGGATGGTAAGGATATCTACAGTGCAGACATGGATGTCGTAGAGCTCCGGGCACGGGTCGGCATGGTATTTCAAAAGCCCAATCCTTTTCCAAAGTCAGTCTATGACAATGTCGCCTACGGACCCAGACTGCACTCGATGGTCAGCAATCGGGAGGAGACAGATGAGGTGGTGTATTCTTGTCTCAGACAGGTTGGACTGCTAGCCGAGGTTGAAAAAAGAATCCACAAATCAGGGACAGAATTATCGGGCGGTCAGCAGCAGCGTCTTTGCATCGCCCGCGCCCTCGCGGTCAAACCAGACGTCATACTGATGGATGAACCGTGTTCTGCCCTGGACCCGATTGCAACCGCCAAGATTGAAGATTTGATTGATGAGCTGCGCACGCAGTATTCGATTGTGATCGTTACGCACTCAATGCAGCAGGCCGCGCGCGTCTCACAGAGAACTGCGTACTTCAACCTGGGGGATCTCGTTGAGATGGGTGATACCGGACAGATCTTCACAAACCCTCAGCATCAGCTGACCGAAGATTACATCACTGGCCGATTCGGCTAACGATTGCCTGGTTCTCGCACTGGCGGTGAGAAAAGGACGGGTTCTGGTCAGTGCTGTTGCACAATCCTTAAGGAACGTCGCGACGATGTGCTGAGATTTTGTCATTGTTCTGGACCGGATTAGACGAAGCCGGAGATAAGAAAACAACTTTTTTTTGTTCATTATTTGCAACTTTAGACTAATGAGAATTCCAAATAAAAAATCTACTGAAATTCCGTGAATACCTTTTTAAATCTAAGGTATAAACTGTACAAACTTTATGCCCGTTTGCCTTGTACAAATTTGGGGTCCAAAATATGACAGAAGGCGCATCTGTAAATCAAT
>JAJDZL010000138.1 GCA_022824665.1 Gammaproteobacteria bacterium
GCTGACGCAATAGCTGGCACTGCTGAACCCTTGTCCATGAAACTTTCCACCACCACCGGCTTGATTTTCCAGCACCGCTGCCAGTCCCGCGCCAACTGCGCCCGCATCAGCGACCAGCTCTTCGACGCAAGGTTGTTCACCTGAACCCAGGGAAAGATCAAAAACCGGGAGTTCTGAATCACAGGATTCAAGCGCCTCTTGTAAGCCTGATCGTGCCAGCCAATCCACTCATCGCGACACTTGAGCTTCGCACTCGCCTGCTGGAACACTAAACACCCAAGCTTGCTACACGCGCACCGTCAACGATGAAATAACGCAGGTAACAGCCCATGGGCTGACGACAACCCAGATAGTGATAACGATCCACCCACTCGTCAAACAACTGCGCATCGTGCGCCTGATCAACCACCTGTAAGAACAATCGGCTCAAGCTGTTCCAACTCAC
This sequence comes from Gammaproteobacteria bacterium, assembly GCA_022824665.1. Taxonomy (GTDB): domain Bacteria; phylum Pseudomonadota; class Gammaproteobacteria; order Arenicellales; family JAJDZL01; genus JAJDZL01. Next base: position 446 of record JAJDZL010000138.1, read on the forward strand.
ACTCCAAAAGCTCACCGGGCTCGCCCCGCGCAGTCCACTTCAGCGGCGCACGGGCACCGCGCACTTGACGTGCATCCTTGGCCGGCAGTCGCAGCACCCCGGCCTGCTCCAGTGTCTCGAGCATCTTCAGGCAGGCAAACACACGGTTCTCGCCCGTCGCAGTTCACCAACTCAGGTTCTCACACACCGTCTGCGCCAGCTCCCGGCGGCTTAAACTGCGAAATAAACCCACCATCAAGCGAATCCCCTCCAACTGCTGGCGCGTAAAGCGCCGTCCATAGAACGTCGTCGATTTCAGCGACTTGGTGGTCGGGTCCATGACCGAACCTCCCAATCGGTGCAATAAAACTTCCATGTTGTTGCTGTATATTTGGGAGTAATTGTGAAGCGCTAGAGCGCTATTTTTTCAGCCCTTGGTTACCCTGCTATTTCAGCAGATTGGATTAGTCCGAATCTTCAACTCGTCTGATTTCCGCAAATGAATGCCATGGGTAATTTGAGTCCTCGGACACCCTACAGCATTGCTTCGCTGAAACCGACTGAGTTGAATCCGCCGTCAACGTAAAGTACCTCAGCGGTTATTCCGGCAGCCAGATCTGAACAGAGAAAAGCTGCTGCATTGCCGACTTCCTCGATGGTTACGCTGCGGCCAAGCGGCGCGGCTTTCTCGTAGTGTTCGATCATTGACTTCATGCCCTTGATGCCGGCTGCGGCCAGTGTTCGTATGGGTCCGGCTGAAATAGCGTTTACGCGGATACCGCTGCCGCCGAGCGACTGTGCGCAGTACCTGACATTCGCTTCGAGACTCGCCTTGGCGAGTCCCATGACGTTATAGCCCGGCATTGAACGTACCGCCCCGATATAGGTCAGCGTCAAAAGTGCGGCATTGCGATCTTTCATCAGCGGGCTCAGGACCCTTGCCAGCGCTGAAAAACTGTACGAACTGATGTCGTGCGCAGTGCGAAAGCCTTCACGGTTGATGGCATCCAGATAGAGTCCTTCGAGCTGTTCGCGCGGCGCAAAGGCAATCGAGTGAACCGCGATATCCAGACCGTCCCATTGCTGTTCAACAACTTCTTTCAGGAGCTCAATTTGCGCATCATCTGATACATCGCAGGGTGCGACAAAGCTGGCACCTAGCTGATTCGCAAATTTCTCCACGCGGGGTTTAAGTCGTTCATTCTGATAGGTCAATGCCAGCTCAGCGCCTTGTTCCGACATCGCTTTGGCGATGCCATAGGCGATTGATCGATCACTTGCTATGCCGGTGACAAGTGCACGTTTACCGTTAAGAAATGCCATAGAATCTGTTACTCAGAAAGATGGGGGCAACAACGCCTTATTGTTTTCACTGTCATTATATTTGCTGGAGCATGGCTTGCCACATTCGGAATTTGAACTGAATCGAACAAGTGACGGACATGTCAGTTGCATATTTCGTCGAACGTATCTGTTCGCCGCTGACTGTCGCGTGCTGAAGTCATAGCGGACTCACGCGCTCAGTGCAGCAGTCAGTTGAATTGCCAGGCTCACCAGGCGTGTATAGTCCAGCGAGCCGGCTATGAATCCAGGGTTGCTGATATCGCCCGCAAGTATTCGCTCCCGGTTGTCTCAGCTGCAGACGGGGCCGATTGTCGGTTTGTCCTGGATTTTGCGGGCGACGCACTCAAGCTGTTCGAGCCGGGGCAGGTCAGGTACCGGCCGGTTTATATGCGCTCAAACAGCGTTCAGCGCACCAGTCGACGGGTATTACTTGGCAGGGCCATTGGACGCAAGGTGCGAACTGTGGTCGATGCGAGCGCAGGTTTGGGCGCAGATACGGTACTGCTGGCAAAAATGGGTTATGAGGTCTTCGCAATCGAGCGCAATCCAGTGATTGCAGCGTTGCTTGAGGACGGAATTCAGCGGCTCAAAACGACAACTGATCAGCTTTCCATTGACTTTTTGTTTGCTGACGCCCGATTTTGCCTGGCCGATTTACCCTTTACACCACAGGTGATTTATCTCGACCCGATGTATCCCGAGGGTCGCAAGCGAAGTGTCCAGGTGGCAAGACCACTGCGCGTCTTAAGGGCGCTTTGCGGGGATGATACGGACAGTGAAAGTCTGCTTAAGGCGGCTTTGGTTCATGCCCTGAAGCGCGTCGTCGTAAAACGCCCCCACTTTGCCGAGCCGCTTTGTCGAGACCGTTTAACGCACAGTATGAAAGGCAAACTGGTGCGCTACGACATATACCAGATCAATTAATTGGCGGTGAGTTTTTTTCGCCGTTCATGCAGGAGCGCACTGGTTTTCCTGCATTCAGCCAAGCGTTCACGTTCCTTTTCAACGACTGCAGCGGGGGCCTTTTCGAGAAACTGATCATTGTCAAGCTTCTTTCGGGAGCGGATCATTTGACCGTCGAGATCAGCAAGCTGCCGATCGATTCTTGCGACCTGTTCTTTGACGTCTTCCAGATCTCCGGTGCGTATGAGTACTTTGAAATCACCAATCTGGGTTGAGATGATATTATCCTGGCTGACATCGGCATTCGCGTCCGCCACGCGATCGAATGACTTAAGGCGCGCCAGCTCCATCATCAGTGTGCGGTTTTGAGTGAGCCATTTTTCGTGTGTCGCGCACTTGAGCTCGTACATTGCGCTGATTCTTTCGCCCGGTTTGATGTTCATTTCGCTTCTTAGATTGCGGATGCTCGAAATCACTGACTTGGTCCATTCTATTTCAGCGACGGCATGCTCATCGGGTTCTGCGAAGTGCTCCGAAAAAGGCTCGAACATAATCGAGCGGTCTTTGCGCGCATCTGCGATGCTGCGCCAGATCTCCTCGGTGATGAATGGCATAAAGGGGTGAAGCATACGAATTGACGCATCCAGAACGGACAACAGCGTTTGCTTGAGCGATTCCTTGTCGGTCTCGTTGACCGTCGGGTCGCGAAGTGATACCTTGACGAACTCGATAAACCACGCACAGAACTCATCCCAAATGAATTCATACAGGTGTTTGGAAGCGATGTCAAAGCGGTATATCGCAAAGCCGTGCTCAATCTGATCGGCAGTTCGGCTGAGTTGCGCAATAATCCATTTTTCAAGTGCCAGTTGCGCCTTCAGCTGATCAACCGGTACAACTTTGGTACCCTCGGTATTCATCAGCACGAAGCGCGCCGCGTTCCACAGCTTGTTGCAGAAGTTCCGGTAACCCTCGATGCGCCCGAGGTCAAAGCGGATATCGCGGCCCTGGGTTGCAAGCCTTGCGAAGGTGAAGCGCAGCGCATCGGTGCCATAGGCAGGAATACCGTTCGGGAATTCGGTTCGTGTCGCCTGTTCGATTTCCGGCGCAATCTCGGGCTGCATCAGGCCGGTGGTCCGTTTTTTGATCAGCGGCTCCAGCTCGATGCCATCGATCAGATCCAGCGGGTCGAGAATGTTTCCTTTGGACTTGGACATTTTGCGGCCTTCTGAATCCCTGACCAGACCGTGTATATAGACTTCATCAAACGGAATGTCGGCCGCGAACCTGAGTCCAAACATGATCATCCTTGCGACCCAAAAAAAGATGATGTCAAACCCGGTTACGAGTACATTGGTCGGATAGAACGTCCGGTACGCGTCGGTGTTTTCGGGCCAGCCCAGCGTTGAAAATGGCCAAAGTGCCGACGAAAACCATGTGTCCAGCACATCGTCGTCCTGGCGAAGTTCAAAATTGTCATGTCCATTGAGTGCGCGCGCCTGTTTGGCAGCCTCGGCCGCACTGCGTGCGACAAACACATTGCCTGAATCATCGTACCAAGCCGGGATGCGGTGCCCCCACCAAATCTGCCGCGATATGCACCAGTCCTCGATGTTCTCCATCCATTCAAAGTAGGTGCGTTCCCAATTTTTCGGTACAAAGCGAATTTGTCCGTTTTTGACCGCCTCGATCGCCGGCTCAGCCAGAGGCTTGGCTTTCACAAACCACTGATCTGTCAGATAGGGTTCGATAATCTCCCCGGTTCGGTCGCCGCGCGGCACCTTGTACTTGTGGGCTTCGATTTTTTCCACCAGGTTCAGTTGCTCGAGGTCGCGCACAACTGCGCTGCGCGCCTCGGTTCTGGTCATGTTGTGGTAAGGGGTGCCCGGGAGATCAATCGACGCATGCGGCGTCATGATGTTGAGCACATCGAGATTGTGACGTTCTCCGAGCGCGTAATCATTGAAATCATGTGCCGGTGTAATTTTGACACAGCCGCTGCCAAATTCCGGATCGACGTAGTTGTCCGCCACGACCGGAATGGCTCGATTGACGAGCGGCAAACGAACGGTTTTGCCGACCAGATGCTGGTAGCGATCGTCATCCGGATGGACCGCGACGGCCGTATCGCCCAGCATGGTTTCGGGCCGGGTGGTGGCGATCACGAGCTGTTCATTGCTGTCCG
>JAJDZL010000072.1 GCA_022824665.1 Gammaproteobacteria bacterium
CTTTCAGGTTCCTCACCATGAAACTGAATATAGTCCGGCTTGACATCATTCACAATAGTGCTCAGCAACTCATCGTCTGGGTCGACCACAACAGCAACGCAAGCAACGTCCGCCGGCAGCCTGTCACGAATCTGTTTGGCTTGAATACTGCTTACGTTCCGACCGCTCGGCGGATAGAAGATCAACCCGAGTGCATCTGCGCCGCTTTTCACAGCGTGCAGCGCATCTTCAATTCGAGTGATTCCGCACACTTTGATTTGCGTCGTGCGCGTATTCTCAAATCCATTCGGATCAAGAAAACCAGAGGGGTTCTGCATGGTGATGAGTTTTGCCAGAAAGAAATGAATTGAATACCAAAAAGCCCTCTACAGGTTCGATTCCAGGCTTCTAAAACCAACAACTTCCTGCACGATATTCCAGCTCCAATTATACGAAATCAACACCATTGACCATTGGCATTCGATGCTCGGATGTATGAACCATCTCTTACTAATGTGCACCAATTCGGCGTCTGCCGAAGCACTTTACCATGCTTATTTTCACGGTCAGATCGTAATATTTGCCAATTGGCCAGGATGCTAATAGTACAATTCCAGAAATACCGTTGCCGCCCGGAATGTGCGTTCATTGACCAAATGAAAGCAGACGACTGCGCAAGTATTCAACGCAAAAGTGTATTCATTCAGTAATATTATATAACTACTTATACATATTGTTAATAATTGTTTTTAATGTTATTTCTCACACAAATACTGTAGATCGATCAATTAAACAGCGAGAGTCATGAGTTTCAACAAATATGATCTGATCATCCGAAATGGATTGGTTGCAAGCGATGACGGTACAACTGCCGCGTTGGATGTCGCTTGCGTAAATGGCAAAATTGAACATATCGCTGCAAGCATCGACGCCAACTCAAAAGCGCAGATTGATGCTGCCGGACACCTTGTATTGCCGGGTGCTGTTGATGCTCAAGTTCACTTTCGCGATCCAGGCAATACCCACAAAGAAGACCTTGCCTCAGGTTCCCGTGCCGCAATTCGCGGCGGTGTGACCAGTTTTCTGGAAATGCCAAATACGTCTCCACCGACCATTAACCAGCAAGCACTAGACAAAAAGCTGGCCCGCGCGGCAGCGCACTGCGTCGCAAATTTCGGTTTTTTTATCGGCGCCACGCCAAATAACCTGGCGGATATTAATTCAGTCAGTCCGGCTTGTGGGATCAAGATTTTCATGGGCTCCAGTACCGGCGACCTGCTGGTGCACAAAGCCGCGGATCTTGAGAAGATTTTTAAGAACGGCAATCGGCTGATCGCAGTCCACGCCGAAGATGAACAGCGCCTTAACGAACGAAAAAAAGCCCTCCTCGCCGGCAATCCCAAGATCTCGGACTTGCGGATCCATTCGCAAATCCGGGACGATCAATGTGCGCTGATGGCGACTCAGCAGGCGGTCGAGCTGTCCACTGCATTCAGCCGCAGACTGCACGTGCTCCACCTGACCTCTGCGAAAGAGGTGCACTACTTAAGAGAGAACAAAACTGAACACATCACTGTCGAGTGCACGCCAAATCACCTGTTTTTGACTGAAGACGACTACGACAAAAAGGGCAGCCTCGTGCAAATGAATCCGCCGATCAGAACGCAGCAGGATCAGGATGCGCTGTGGGAAGGCCTAAAGGATGGTACCATTGATTTCATTGCAACCGATCACGCCCCACATACCCTGCAGGAAAAGGCGCAGCCCTATCCCGCGTCACCGTCAGGCATGCCCGGCGTGGAAACCTCTCTCGCCCTGATGCTTACCGCCTGGCAAGCAGGCCGCTGCTCTCTTGAACAGGTATTGAAATGGATGTGTCGATGCCCAGTTGAAACCTACGGAATCAAAAACAAGGGTTTATTGGCTGAAGGCTATGATGCAGATCTCGCAATCGTCAATGTCGACGACTACCGGATTGTGCAGGATGCCGATATGTTCACCAAAGTTCGCTGGAGTCCATTTTCCGGTAAAGAGCTGACTGGCTGGACTGAGTGGACAGTTGTCGGAGGCAGGATTGCTTTTTCGGATGGACAAATCAATGAAAGTGTACGAGGCACGGCACTTTCATTTGGCGACTGATCTTGAACCTGCCTTTGCCGGGTTAGCGCTCAAGCGAAATCGTAAAAGGTCCGTCGTTGACCAGCGCGACCTTCATATCAGCACCGAAAATACCCGTGGCAACGCCTGCATTGGCCAACTGCCTCAAGGCCTCGACAAAGCGGTCAAATAACTCGCTTGCATTGTCAGGATCAAGTGCCTTGGTAAAGTCGGGTCTGCGCCCGCGCGAAGTTTCAGCATAAAGGGTAAACTGCGGGACGACAAGTACTTCCCCGGCTACATCGATCAGGGAGTGCTGCAATCGATCGCCTGCGTCGGGAAAGATTCTAAGGTTGACGGTCTTGAGTGCAAGCTCGTTAACAGTCTTGACACTGTCGCCGGCGGTAAAGCCGGCGAATAGTACAACACCCCTGCCAATTGAGCCAACCGACTCACCGGATACTGAAACCGATGCGCTGAGGACGCGCTGAATCAACACCCTCATGTGAGTCGTTGGATAGTTTTACGGTTGTTCAGGCAGCCTGATCGATCGCTTTCATGCTCAGGCGAATGCGCCCCTGCTTATCAATCTCCAGCACTTTGACTTTAACGATGTCGCCTTCCTTTAGCACATCTGAAACCTGATTGACCCGTCGGTGCGATATCTGTGAAATATGCACAAGTCCGTCCCGACCAGGCAACACGTTGACGAAGGCGCCAAAGTCCATCAACTTGACAACCGGACCTTCGTAAATTTTGCCGACTTCAACGTCAGAGGTGATTTCCTTGATGCGCTCTTTGGCTGCTTCACCGCCAGACTTGTCGACCGACGCGATATTGATCACCCCGTCATCGGAGACATCAATCGTTGCACCGGTATCTTCAGACAGCGCACGGATTGTCGCACCGCCCTTGCCAATCACATCCCGAATCTTGCTTGGGCTGATCTTCATGGTAATGATGCGCGGCGCAAACTCGGAAATATCTTCGCGTGGTTCAGCCAGTGCCTTGCTCATCTCATTGAGCACATGCAGCCGTGCTTCTTTGGCCTGATCGAGTGCCGCGCTCATGATCGATTCGGTAATCCCGTCAATCTTGATGTCCATCTGCAGTGCAGTGATTCCGCTTGCCGTTCCGGCCACCTTAAAGTCCATATCGCCGAGGTGATCTTCATCACCCAGAATGTCAGTCAGAATCTTGAAGTTATCGCCTTCCTTAATCAATCCCATCGCGACACCGGAAACCGGTGCTGATATCTTGACACCTGCATCCATCAGCGACAGACTGGTTCCACAAACGGTTGCCATTGAACTCGAGCCGTTAGACTCAGTGATTTCCGACACAACCCGAATGACGTAAGGACAGTTTTCCCGTTCCGGCAAAACTGCAGCAATTGCGCGCTTTGCCAGCCGTCCGTGACCGATTTCCCGGCGCTTCGGCGAACCAACGCGGCCCGTCTCACCCACGCAAAACGGCGGGAAGTTGTAATGCAACAGGAATGGATCGCGGTGCTCCCCTTCCAGCGCGTCGATGATCTGCGCATCGCGTTCGGTACCCAGCGTCGTAATCACCAGGGCCTGTGTCTCGCCCCGGGTAAATGCTGCCGATCCATGAGTCCTTGGAAACACCCGAGTTTCGACATTAATGGGCCGCACAGTACGTGTGTCGCGTCCATCAATCCTCGGTTTACCGTCCAGAATTCGGTTTCGAACAATGTCAGATTCGAGTTTCTTGAACTGATCCCGGACATTCTCTTCAAGGTCCTCGCCAAACTCATTGGCTACCGCTTCGCAGACGTTTGTTCGAAGCTCAGAGAGCTGATCCCGACGGTCTTGTTTATCCGCGATCTGATATGCTGATTCTATGTCAGCCCGTGCCAGCGAATCAACCCTGGCAACCAACGCCTCGTTCACCTCCGGCGGCTCAAAGCTCCACTTGGGTTTACCTGCACGCTCAGCCAGATCCGAGATCGCCTCAATGGCAACCTGCAGTTGCTGGTGTCCAAACATGACCGCACCAAGCATTTGCGCTTCCGACAGACAATTGGCTTCGGATTCAACCATGAGCACCGCATCCTGGGTGCCGGCAACAACGAGATCAAGCTTAGACTCATTTTGCAGCGCTTCCGCTGATGGGTTGAGGACATATTCCCCGTCAATAAACCCGACCCTGGTGCCAGCTAATGTGCCATTGAAAGGAATCCCAGAAATCTTGACCGCGGCTGATGCACCGAGCATGGCAATAATATCCGGATCAATTTCGGGATCCACAGACATGATTGTTGCGATAATTTGTACTTCATTGCGAAATCCCTTGGGAAACAACGGACGCAATGGTCGGTCGATTAATCTGCATGTCAAAACCGCCTTTTCCGACGGACGACCTTCGCGCTTGAAAAATCCACCAGGAATTCGGCCAGCTGCGTAAGTTCGCTCTTCGTACTCTACTGTGAGAGGAAGAAAGTTGAAGTCTTTTGGTTCGGTTTCCGCCACTACGGTAACCAGCACTGACGTGTCGCCCATACTGGCCAATACAGCGCCGGTTGCCTGTCTGGCTATTCGTCCCGTTTCAAGGTGCACTTCGTGCGCACCATATTGAAATCTGGTTTCTACAAAATCGCTCATTATTTATTCTCCATATATATAGTCACCAGATTATTTCCTCAGCCCGAGTCTTGCAATTAACTCTCGATACCTATCCGGTTCGGTGGATTTCAAGTAATCAAGGAGCTTGCGACGCCGGTTTACCATACGCAGCAGTCCCTGCCGCGAGTGGTGATCGTGCTTGTGCTCCTTAAAGTGTTCAGTCAACCCCCGAATACGCTCTGTGAGCAGCGCGACCTGCACCTCGGGGGAGCCGGTATCACTGTCAGTGCGACGGAAGTCACTGATAATAGTTTCTTTTTCTACAACAGATAATGCCATAAGTCTAATTTCTCAATAAACTACAAAGATTTTCTCAACGAAATCAGGGAAGATAATTTCGGGCGGGTAAAAATATGCGCATATCATACATTACTTCACGCACCCGATGCGTGAAAAAGTCGCTTCGGTGCAACCCTGCCATCACCGAGCGATGTTCCGATACCCAGGAACCCCACTGTATTTTCATATAGTCGCACCATGCCTTCAGGCGGCAGGTCCCCGGCACGTACGGTCTGTCCCCTGCATAAATAGTACGCAGCATCAAAAGAAAGGTCAATTTTCGGCAGATGTGAGAGGGTCTCGTCACTCGGCACAATGAGCTGGCGTCGTTCGACAACAGACTCATAATGCTCAATTTCATCCACCGTGCAGCTGTCTTCGATGCTCAATTTTCCTACCCCAAGGCGACGCAGCGATTCAACATGGCCGCCGCAACCGAGCCGCTCGCCGATATCCTGTGCAAGCACCCGTACGTAGAAGCCACTCGAACAACTGAGTTCAATCTCAAATCTCGGCGCACTAAAATCCAGCAGCCGGATGTCGTATATCGATACCCGCCGCGGTGCACGTTCAACTTCAATGCCCCGACGAGCCAGTTTGTACAGAGGCTGTCCATTGACCTTGACCGCGGAATACATGGGAGGGACCTGATCATATTCGCCTACGAAACCTTGCAGAACTTCAGCAACCTCATCTTCTGTCACTGCAACCGGGAAAGACTGAATGATCTGCCCCTCGCGGTCGCCCGTATCGGTTGTCTCCCCCAACTTGATGCAGGTTCGATACCGTTTGTCTGCATCCAGGAAAAAACCGGCAACTTTGGTTGCTTCGCCGAGGCAAATGGGCAAAAGCCCTGTGGCAATCGGATCCAGGCTCCCGGTATGACCGGCCTTGCGAATTTGCAATAGAGACTTAACTCGTCGCAGTGCGGAGTTGGACGATATGTCGGCAGGTTTATCCAGCAGCAGGACGCCACTTACCGGTGTCTTTCTATCGGTTTGTTTGGCGTCCACTTTACGTCGCATCTGTTTCATTTGAAACCTGATCAATCAGGTCGAGCACCCTGGTTGTTCGCGTCGGCAGCTCATCGGCCAGAAAACTTATTGCAGGGGTAAATTTCAGATCCAGCCGATCGCTTAGACGATGGCGGATATATGCTCTGGCACGATTGAGGTGTTCGACACTGGTGTTAAGCGCTTCTTTTGATTCACCACTGGTAAGGTACACCTTGGCGTGTTTGAGGTCCCTTGACAGTTCAACCTCTGTAATGGTAGTCTGGACAATCCTTGGATCAGAGATGTTCTGCTGCAAAATCCGGCTCAGTGCCTGATGCACAACTGAGCCCACCATGCGCGGACGATTCATACTCCCAGCCTGGCTCACATTATTCAGATTCATCGACAGCAGCACCTTACCTGATCCCTTGAGTTTGCCGGCTTTGCCCAACCGGCCACGCATCCAATCGTCCTAACGACCAGCCTCGCGGGATTCATAGACTTCGAGCATATCATGAATGCTAATGTCATGATAGTTTCTGACCTGTATGCCGCATTCAAGACCTGCTTTGACTTCGGGTACATCATGCTTGAATCGACGCAGTGAGTCAATCATTCCGTCATGAATAATGACATTGTCTCGAACGATCCTGACCGGCAACTTGTTGCGCACCGTACCGTCCTCAACAAAACAGCCCGCAATGGTACCGACTTTTGAGAATCTGAACACTTCCAGCACGTTGACTGTTGCAATGACGTGGTCAATCATATCGGGACCCACTTTGCTCAGAATGACCTCCTTGAGAGCTTCCAGTGCTTCGTAGATCACGCCGCTATAGATAACTGATATGTCGTTCGAACTGATCAGCTGTCTGGCAGTCGATTCTGCACGCACATTGAACGCGACAATAATTGCATTGGCAGCAATGGCCAGATTTACATCTGACTGACTGATTCCACCGACCATAGAATGGACTACTTTAATTTCAACTCTTTCGTCTGACAAATTCTTGACCGCCGCTGACAGTGCTTCTGCCGAGCCGCTGACATCCGCCTTGATCACGACGTTGATCGTTTTCGGATCATCGGAATCACCGAACAAAAATTCGGGTCCGCTTGATCCAGTGTCTGCCGGGCCAGACTGCCAATGCTCGACAAGCTGAGCCGCTGATTTTTCATCCGGTGGACACACAAACGCATCACCCACCTCCGGCACTTTTGAAAACCCGGTGAATTCAATCGGAGTTGATGGCTTCGCCTCCTTGACTGCCTTGCCGCGATAATCGATGAGTTGTCTGACCTTGCCCTTGCGCTGCCCGGCAACAACGAGCTGTTTGGGTGTCAAAACTCCTTTTTGAACCAACACAGTTACGACGGGTCCTCTACCTTTATCCACCCGCGCCTCAATCACGACTCCGCTGGCAATGCCGTCAATCGGTGCGGTCAGCGGTTCTTCCATTAATTCCGCCTGCAGTTGAATACGCTCCAGCAGATCATCAATGCCCGTTTTCTTGAGTGCTGATATCTCCACCACCTGAACGTCGCCGCCAAGCGGTTCGGCAATCACTTCGTGTTCGGTCAGTTCGCGCAGAATTCGACTGGGATCAGCTTTGACTTTGTCAATCTTGTTGATCGCAACGATGATGGGAACCTGCGCAGACTTCGCATGATTGATCGCCTCAACGGTTTGCGGCATTACGCCATCATCCGCTGCCACAACCAGGATAACCAAGTCTGTCGCGCGCGCGCCGCGCACCCGCATCGCAGTAAACGCTTCGTGCCCGGGCGTATCAAGAAAGGTAATCTTGCCGCGTGGCGTTTCCACCATATAGGCGCCGATATGCTGCGTGATGCCACCTTTTTCGGAGGCCGCAACCTTGGTTGAACGAATGCTGTCAAGCAGGGTAGTCTTACCGTGATCAACGTGTCCCATCACTGCGACGACAGGCGGCCGAGGCAGATAGGTCCGATCATCGTTTTCGCGTCCTAGCAACTCAGTTTCAATATTCTGCTGTTCCAAATCGACTGGATTGTGACCAAGTGCGCTAATGACCAGTGTTGCAGCATCCCGATCAATGGACCCATTAATGTTAATTGCCAGATCCAACTCTTCAATCAGGTATTTCATGACGTCGATAACCTTCACTGACATCGCCTGGGCTAATTCTCGAATCGAATTTGAATCGGCGACCGACACAGTGTGCACAATCTTTTGACTGGGTGTCTGGAAGGTATGCTGAGCGATGCGGGTATCGAGATTTTGCACCCGGTCCTTACGCTCGCGTTCTCTCCTGAGTTTTTCCCGACCTTTGACAACATGCAACTGCTCCCGCGGTCTTTTTATCGCTTTGCGCTTTGGTTTACCGCGCTTGGGGGCTGCCGGTTGCTGCTTGGCCGGTTCCGCTGCGCCAGCATCAGTGGACACCTGATCCGCCGGCTGCGGTTGCGCATCTGCCTGCGCTGCCTGGTCGACGACCTCAGCGCCGGGTGTTTCGGTTTCAACCGGTTGCTGCGTTTCGACGGCAGGAACAGGATCGCCTGCGGGCGGCTCCTCGAGGGGGCTGTCGTCTGCCAACCTTGATTCAGTGGGCGGCACATCGACATCAGCCGGCTGTTCGGGCGCAACTGCCTCTGGCGCAGGCTCAGCGTCGGTCTGTGTGTCCGGCTCGCCACCCAAAACAGGCGCCACAATCGGTCTTGGCGCCAGCGTGTGGCCACCCTTGATTTCGACAACGATTTCCCGCGACGCCCCTGTACGTCCCTGAGACTGGACCAGCGAAGGTTCATTTTGCTTCGGAACCTGGCGCACCCGTCCCTTGTGCATCTGCATCACCAGTGCGCGTTTATCGCGCGCGGTGAGGTCGCTTTCCACAGTTTTGCCAACTATATCAGCATCCGTGAGCATCATAACCAGCCGCTCGGCCGGCAGACCTATCTGCGCTGCATAGTCCTTGATTGTAACTGCCATATTTTTGACTCCAATACTGACCCGTCAGTTACTGTTCCAATTGTGCAAACATTGGGGCCCGGGCGCTCAAAATGAGCTCTTTCGCTCGCTCTTCGCTTATGCCCGGTATCTCAATTAGTGTATATGTATCAGAATCCTGTAATTCCTCCATCGTGCGAATTCCGTACGCGGCCAGCGTCGCCGCGGTCCCTTCATCCATACCTTCAACTTCATAGAGTGTATCGTCAGGAACATTTTGTTCAGCAGTGATCATGTCTTCGACTTCCTGCTGCAGCATTGCGTCCGTCACCCGGCTTTGAATCCGGTCAACAAGTTTTCCATCGAATTGTTCAATTTTTTCCAAATCCCCCGGATCGGCATAAAAGATATCCAGCATGGATGTGTAATCGTGCTGCACCAGCACCATTGCGACATCCTCGTCAACATCCAGCAATTCCATTAGTTCCTGAGTAATCACTGCTGACTCTTCGGTTGATTTTTGCTCTCTTTCCTCGCGCGTCATGATATTGATGTCCCAGCCGGTCAGCTGCGATGCAAGCCTGACATTCTGTCCGGCTCGCCCGATAGCCTTCGACAGCTGTGATTCTGTCACCACCACGTCAACCGATTTGTCCTCGGGCTGATTTGATATGACTTTCTCAACTTCTGCCGGCGCCAGAGAATTGATCACAAATTGTGCCGGATTGGGACTCCATTCCACAATATCAACCCGCTCCCCGGCAATTTCCTTGGAAACACTCTGCACTCTGGCACCACGCACACCGACGCAGGCTCCAATCGGATCAATCTTGGCGTCGACTGCACGCACCGCGATCTTCGCCCGGAGCCCTGGGTCACGCGCCGCACTTTTGATCTCAATAAGTCCCTCGCGGGTTTCCGGAACTTCCAGTTTAAAGAGTTCAATCAACAGTTCCGGGCAGGTACGGTCGAGTATCAGCTGCGGGCCACGAGGTTCGGAACGCACATCTTTCAAAATCGCCCTGATGCGATCACCCTGTCTGAATCCATCTTTGACAATACTGGCATTTTTCGCTAGCGATGCTTCAACCCCTTCGATGTCGATAATGACATCACCGCGATCAACCCGCCTGACGACACCAAACAGCATTGTGCCCTTGCGCGGTTCAAATTCCCGCTGCACACGCTCGCGTTCGGCTTCCCGGACCTTTTGCATCACCACCTGTCGAGCCGCCGCGGCCGATATCCTGTCGGTCGCCTTGGACGGGATTTTTTCTTCGATGAATTCACCGGGCTGAATATCAGGATATTTCTCCTGCGCCTCGCTGAGCAACTTCTGACGTTCAGGGTTTTCGATCAACACATCATCTTCAACCACTTCCCAGCGGCGAAAGGTTTCAAATGTTCCGGTTTCCCTGTCAATAACGACCGCCACGTCGATATCGAGCACGTGCTTTTTTCGTGCCGCAGCTGCCAATGCCGCTTCCAGAGCCTCAAAAATCACATCAGACGCGAGATTTCGTTCATCCGACAGCGCCTGTACGATCTGAGGAATGTAGTTCGCATTCACCATGCCAAAATTGCTCCGTTAAATAACTTTTTCCAGGTCCGGCTTCAGCCGTGCCCGACGTATATTGTTCATTTCAATTGCGATCACTGCACCGTCCACTTCTACCATGACGGATCGATCCAGCACATCGCGCAATTGACCCAAAATTCTCTTGCGACCTGCACATTTCATCAGCATCGCGACCTCGATACGCTCGCCGATCACCTGCTCAAAATGCTCGCGTTTGGCCAGTGGTCGCTCTATGCCCGGCGAGGAAACCTCCAGTGAGTAGTTTCCGTCAATCGGATCTTCCACATCAAGCAGTCGACTGACCTGCTGACTGACAAACACGCAGTCATCCAGCGCAATTCCACCGGGCGCGTCAATGTAAAGGCGCAACACCCGAGACTTATCCCGACCCGTCAGCTCGAGATGAACTAATTCATAGCCAAAATTGTCGATGCTGGTTTCGAGCAAATCGTAAAGCCTGTGTCTGGACTCGATCCGCTCTTGTTCGCCTGTCTCAGCCACAGCAACTTCACTCAGTTTTTATTCAAACAAAAACCCCGCAGTTTGCGAGGTTTCCCAATTCCCCAATTTGGAGACTATTTCTTCAAGGGACCATCAATATCCAACATTGGATAAAGACAGAGCTTGCGCATCTACACGGCAAATTATAACACATCTGCTAAATTCCATATTTTCACAAAACCGCAAAAATCGCAAGCCAATAAGACTCATCGATATTAAATCAAAAATTCAGTCTGACCACTTTGATTAATCAAGCGGCGTATGTGCGAATGGCACCATCTTCGACTGCATGATTGTTTGATCGCGCGTGATCAGGGGGCAGTTTGTGAACGATGCTAGTTGCAGCAATAGTTGGGGC
>JAJDZL010000162.1 GCA_022824665.1 Gammaproteobacteria bacterium
GTTGACTTGTCTTTATCCCAAACAGTTTTGTAGATTCTTTGTTGATTTACAACCCTGACGTCATTTGGCAAGAGTCTTGCTGATGCCCAAAAAACACCATTAAATCGGCTCTCGTAAAATCAATTGATTTGCGCGTCCTCATGATGTATCGTCCCACAAAACAGCTGCCCGAATCAATCAGATGATCTGTTGTGAAATTGCGTCAGGCAGCCCGGGCTTTAGTATGTACTCGATGAATTCGGCATCAATGCCTACTGCAAGAAAAAAACAAGCAACATATAATGCTGTCCCTTCTAATGTATGCCGGACTTCTCGTAATTCGGCAGTAATTTTCCAGTTTCTTTGATTTAGGCATGCCTGTAGTTTCATTGCCCGATGGGTCGCAAAGACAATATGCATCAAGCATAAGCGTGGACGCGGTTGCTGCTGATATTGGCGCGGGTCTGCAAAGGGCTGCCATCGCAGGCGAGTTTGACGGCGAGCTGTGCGATACCTCATATCAGATTGATCAAGCGGGGCTGCTCAGAATCATCACTAACCGGGATGACGAAGCCCTCGATATCATCCGCCACTCGAGTGCGCATTTACTGGCCCAGGCGGTCAAAAGACTCTTTCCGAGCGCACAGGTTACCATCGGCCCGGTCATTGAAGACGGGTTTTATTACGATTTTGCATTTGAAGCAGGGTTTTCTGAAGATGACCTGGAAAAAATTGAGCAGTGCATGCGCGAGATCGCAGCTGAGAAGCTTGATGTTATCCGGGAAGTTGTTGATCGAGATGCTGCCATTGAACTTTTTCGATCGATGGGCGAGGAGTATAAGGCCAGAATCATTGAAGACCTCGGTGATGACGAAATTATTTCGCTCTATCGGCAAGGTGAGTTTGTCGATCTTTGCCGAGGTCCCCATGTGCCGAACACCAGCTTTCTAAAGGCATTTAAGCTGACCAAGCTCGCCGGCGCATACTGGCGCGGTGATTCCAGCAATGAAATGCTGCAGCGAATCTACGGGACCGCGTGGAGCACCAAGGCTGAGCTTGCCGAATATCTGGACCGCCTTGAACAGGCCAAGGCGCGTGATCATCGCCGCCTGGGCGCTGAGCTCGATCTTTTTCATTTTCAGGAAGAAGCGCCGGGTATGGTTTTCTGGCATGAGAAGGGCTGGGTTTTATACCGGTTGGTAGAATCCTATATTCGCAACCTCCTTAAAGAATACGGTTATAGCGAGGTGCACACCCCGCAGCTGATCGACCGCTCGCTGTGGGAAAAATCCGGCCACTGGGAGACGTTCAAGGAGAACATGTTTACAACTGAGATTGAGGACAAGTTCTACGCCCTAAAGCCAATGAACTGTCCTGGTCACGTGCAGGTGTTTAACCAGGGACTTCGCAGTTATCGCAATCTGCCGCTGCGAATTTCCGAGTTTGGCGTGGTGCATCGCTACGAGCCGTCCGGTACTTTGCATGGATTGCTGCGGGTCAGACGATTCACCCAGGACGATGCGCACGTTTTTTGTACACAAGATCAGATCAAAACCGAGGTTGATACACTGATTGAAATTGCCTTGCGCCTGTATTCTGATTTCGGATTCAAAAACGTTGAGGTCGGCTTATCAACCCGCCCGGAAAAAAGAGTGGGTATCGATGCACTTTGGGACAAGGCGGAAAGTGCACTCGAATCGGTACTTGATGAAAGACAGATGTCCTATACCACCTATGCGGGCGAAGGTGCGTTTTACGGACCCAAGATTGATTTTGTGCTCAAGGACTGCATCGGCCGGGATTGGCAGTGCGGCACCATACAGCTTGATTTTTCCATGCCCGGTCGTCTGGATGCGACCTATGTGGACGCAGACGGTTCCAGAAAAACCCCGGTGATGATCCACCGCGCCATGCTCGGGTCACTCGAAAGATTTATTGGCATGCTGATTGAAGAACATGCTGGCAAATTTCCCGTCTGGCTCGCGCCGGTTCAGGCTGTGGTTATGAATATTTCCGAAGCGCAGATTGATTATTCTGTTAAAATAAAAGATTCGATGGAAAAAGCCGGCATTCGAGTTAATCTCGATTTGAGAAATGAGAAAATCGGCTTTAAAATTCGCGAACAGACGCTTCAGAAAATTCCCTACCTTGTGGTCGTAGGGAATCGGGAAGTAGAAGATAATACAATTTCTCTTAGAACTCAGGATGGCAAAAATCTGGGTTCACATTCGCTTGATTCATTTATCCAAATGATTAACAGCGAATCTGGCGACGAAATTTAAACTTGGGAGGACTAGGTACGGCTACTGATAAACTACATCGGATCAATTCGCAAATTGATTCCGAGCGTGTTCGCCTGGTGGGCGAAGATGGTGTACAGGTTGGCATCGTGAGCCTTGAAGAGGCTTTGGATTTTGCGGAACAAGCGGAGCTTGATTTGGTGGAAATTGCCCCAAATGCAGATCCGCCGGTTTGCCGTGTCATGGATTACGGCAAGTTTCGCTATGCTGCAAGCAAAAAGCAGCACCTTGCAAAACGAAAGCAAAAGCAGATCGTCGTCAAGGAGGTCAAGTTCAGGCCAGGTACAGATATTGGCGATTACGATGTAAAGCTGGGACGTTTGAAGAAATTTCTCGGCGAAGGCAACAAAACCAAGGTAACAATGCGCTTTCGAGGCCGGGAAGTCAATCATCCCGAACTCGGACGTAATATGCTAACCAGGATAGAGCACGACTTGGCTGAAATATCAGTCGTTGAGCAGGAGCCGGCAATGGAAGGGCGACAGATGGTTATGCTGTTAGCCCCAACACGGTCATAAACTTAGCAATCACAGCAAGGCAGTCAGATCATGCCCAAAATGAAAACCAATAGAGGCGCGGCCAAGCGTTTTAAGTCAACCGGGAGCGGCAAAATCAAACGCGGCCACTCCCACGCATCTCATATTCTGACAAAGAAGTCAACAAAACGTAAACGCGGACTTAGAAAAGCCGGCCTGGTACACGAGGCGGATATCAATCGGGTCCGTCAAATGTTGCCTTACGCTTAAGCGGAGAAGATTAGTCATGCCAAGAGTAAAACGTAGCGTCGTCGCAAGAGCCCGACACAAGAAGGTGTTAAAACAGGCCAAGGGCTATCGAGGCGCAAGAAAGAACGTGTATCGAGTTGCCAAGCAGGCGGTTACCAAGGCCGGCCAGTACGCTTATCGTGACCGACGCAGGCGTAAACGCGACTTTCGAGCATTATGGATCATGCGCATCAATGCAGCTGCCCGCGAATGCGGGCTGACTTACAGCACTTTCATGCGAGGACTAAAACTTGCCAACGTCGAACTTGACCGTAAATCGCTCGCTTCAATCGCGGTCAATGATCAGGCGACGTTTTCAACACTGGCGGAACAAGCCAAGTTTCAGTTAAATAAGTAGCGGCGGCGCGCGCACACCGCTCGGCCGTTCAGCGGAACACACTCTGCAATCGTGTTCAGCAGCCAGGATTTTCGAAGACTATCGAATGATGCACCATTGCAGAGCTACAAACCGCGTGTCGAAACCCATGCTTTTGCTTTGCCCGTCGGTCAGGCGTCAGTTCGCGTTGAGCGGGCCCTGTTTCGACGACTTAACCAGGCTCACCAGTCGTCTCTTAACGGGTTTGGCTTTGAGTTCACTACCATCGATCATCAATGATGTCTGAGAACGTGGCGCATTCAGAACTTGATGCAATCGTCGACAAGGCGACTTGCCAAATCGAAGCGGCCGAGGCTGAGGCTGAGCTCGAAGCCTTGCGTGTTGCCTATCTCGGCAAGAAAGGTCCGATCACCGCGCTCCTGAAATCAATCGGATCTTTACCGGCCGACGAGCGTCCGGCAGCAGGAAAGAAAATCACCTCGTCCAGGAATCTGCTTGAAGACAAGATCAAGCGCAAGCGGGTGACCTTACAGCAAATTGAAAGTGCCAGGCGCCTCGAAGCGCAGCGAATCGACGTTACGCTGCCCGGGCGCAGATACTTCACCGGGGGTCCTCATCCGCTCGCGCGTACGCTGGCAAGAATGCAGGAGATATTTCTCAGCATCGGTTTTGATATTGCGGTGGGACCGGAAATTGAAGATGATTATCACAATTTTGAAGCATTGAATATCCCGGCCAATCACCCGGCACGCGCGATGCAGGATACCTTTTACTTTCCCGACGGAAGGCTGCTGCGTACACATACATCACCGGTCCAGATTCGGTACATGGAAAAACACAAGCCGCCGATTCGTGTTGTTGCACCGGGGCGGGTCTATCGATGCGACTCTGACATCACCCACACCCCGATGTTTCATCAGTTGGAGGGCCTGGTGATCGATGAGACGACCACCTTTGCTGACCTTAAGGGTGTGCTTGAGTATTTTGTCGCCGAGTTTTTTGAGGAGCCGCTCAATTTGCGGTTTCGGCCTTCATACTTTCCGTTTACAGAGCCATCGGCCGAGGTCGATATCAGCTGTGTATTCTGCCACGGTGATGGATGCAATGTGTGTAAGAGGACCGGCTGGCTTGAAGTTTTAGGTTGTGGAATGGTTCATCCCGCACTCTACAAGGATGTCGGCATAGACAGTGAACGTTTCATTGGCTACGCATTTGGTCTTGGCGTTGAGCGCTTTACCATGCTTCGTTATGGGGTCAATGATTTGCGGCTGTTTTTTCGCAACGATCTTGACATGCTAAGTCAGTTCAGGTAAGCGCGGGGTTGCTATGCTGGTCAGTATGAATTGGCTCAGGGAATGGGTCGCGTTTGATTTCGCTCCGGATGAGCTCGCCAGTCGTCTGACGATGGCTGGCCTCGAAGTTGACTCCCTGAGCAAAGTCAGTCAGTGTGACGAACGGGTCGTTGTCGGGCAGGTTGTGAGCATTAAACAACATCCCGAACTTGAGCGAATCCGAACCTGCACTGTGAACATCGGCGAGGAGTCTGATATCGAGGTCGTTTGCGGTGCGCCGAATCTTTCCATAGGAGGCAAGTATCCGCTCGCGCTGCCAGGCAGCGTAATTGGCGATACCGTCGTCAAGGAGGCCGAAATCCACGGCACGCAGTCGCTAGGAATGCTTTGTTCTGCAGCTGAGCTGGAGTTTGGCGATGCACGAGATCAGCTGCTGGAGCTCGATGCCGGTGCGCCGGTGGGCGAATCAGTCAATACCTATCTTGAGCGGGACGATACAGTGCTTGATCTCGAACTGACACCCAATCGGGCTGATTGCCTGAGTATTCGAGGTGTCGCCCGCGAGATTGCCATCATTGCAAACACCTCACTGAAACCAAATGAAGTGCGATCTCTACCCGCACAATCAGACAGCCGGATTGCCGTTCAGGTGCAAAGCCCGGAGGATTGCCCGGTATTTTGCAGACGGATGATTGATCAGGTGCGCCCTGATGCAGTGACACCTGACTGGATGAAAGAAAGGTTACAGCGCGTCGGGCTGCGCGCGATTCATCCGATTGTTGACATTACCAACTATGTGATGATCGAACTTGGACAGCCGATGCATGCATTCGATACTGAAATCATCGATGCGTCTGAAATTATTGTGCGTCACTCCCGCGCGGGTGAACAACTGGTACTGCTCGATGGAGAGTCGCTTGAGCTTGGTGCAGGCATGTTGCTGATCACCGATCGCAGCGGACCGATCGCCCTGGCTGGTGTAATGGGCGGTGAATCAAGCGGTATTCGCGACGAGACCAGCAGCATCATGCTCGAAGCAGCATTTTTCTCCCCGCATGCAGTTCGTCGCTCCGTTTCCAAGTTCGCCATGCATACCGATGCATCGCATCGATTTGAACGCGGCGTCGACCCGAGTGGCCAGCGTGCGGCAATTGAACGGGCGAGCGAATTAATCGTAAAAATTACAGGTGGCGTACCCGGGCCAACACAGCAGTTCAGTGCCGAGCATCTAATCGAAACGCGAAGCGCATGCCACGTCAGACATGCAAGAGTGAACCGGGTACTGGGGCTGAACATCGCACGCAACGAAATGCAACGCATACTAAAGGCGGTTAACCAGTCAATCAAACCTGATGAAACCGGCTGGACTGTCGTACCGCCTGCCTATCGATTTGATCTTTCTGAGGAGCATGATCAGGTCGAAGAGGTCGCGCGCATCTACGGTTATGACAACGTGCCAAGCCGCACCAGTCTGGAGCCTGGTCTTTATCGAAATCTAAGCGAGAAAACTGTCAGCCAGGCAATGGTTAAAGACGTGCTGCATGCACTCGGCTATCATGAGGCAATTACCTACAGTTTCGTTGACCCGCGGCTGCAAAAGACGCTCAAGCCGAGCTCGGAGGGTTTCGAATTATCGAATCCGCTGGCAGAGAATATGTCAGTCATGCGCACCAGTTTGTGGCCCGGGCTGATCGGTGCATTGCTGGAAAACTATCGCCGCAGCCAAACCAGTATTCGCCTCTATGAGCTGGGCACCGTATTTTTGCCGGATGCAGAAGTAAACATGCTGGCCGCGCTGGCCTTTGGTCAGGTGCATCCCTTGCAGTGGGGTATGTCGCAAAGAAAGGCGGATTTTTTTGACATCAAAGGGGACTTGGAAAGACTGTTTGAATTGACGGGTAAAAAAGATCAGCTCGAGTTTAAATCTGAGCAGCTCGAAGGGCTGCATCCGGGCTGTTCAGCAGCTATCTATCTCGATGGTCGCAAGATTGGTGCTGCCGGACAATTGCATCCCGAACTGCTTGACGACATAAGTCCGAGTGATTCAGTTTATCTTTTTGAATTAGAAATAGAAACGATATTTACTCGAATACTGAGTAATTACATTGCGATATCGCGTTATCCATCTGTTATTAGAGATTTATCGCTGGTGATATCCAAGCAACAACAAGTTTCAGACCTTGCCGCGTCAATCCGCCAATCAGCAGGCGATGATTTAGAATCTTTATGCCTGTTTGATGTATATTATGATGTTGATGCGGAAGCCAAATATAAGAGTGTCGCATTTCGATTGACCTATCGGTCTGACTTTAGAACACTAACCGATGCTGAAGTTGATGCGAGCATCAACAAAATACTGGATAGCTTGGCTAACAGTTACGACGCTAGATTAAGAGTTTAGGCTATATATATGAGTAAAACTGTAGTGGTTAAATCGGATCTTGTCGATGAGATCCACAATACATTGGGATTGAATCAGCGGGAGGCGAAAGATTTCGTTGAACAATTTTTTGAGGAAATTCGCTCTGTGCTGGAACGCCACGAAGACGTGAAACTGTCTGGTTTCGGTCGTTTTAGCATCCGGCACAAGTCGCCTCGTCCCGGCCGTAATCCCAAAACTGGCAAGGATGTCATCATTAAAGAGCGCACCGTGGTAACCTTTCGCGCCAGCAACAAACTGCGTGCACGGACTACAAAATACAAACCGGATGACGCATAACGGGGCGCGCAGAACGACGTGATCAAGGACCGGCCAAGCGCGTTAATCGACCAGCCATTATGAGAAAATTTCGGTGAACGAGACACCGCAGATTCCGAATAAGCATTACTTCACCATCGGTGAGGTCAGCAATCTTTATTCAATTGAGCCGCATGTGCTGCGCTATTGGGAACAGGAGTTTCCCGAGTTGAAGCCTGTTCGACGGCGTGGTCGAAGACGTTACTATACGCGCCATGAAGTCGAACTTGTTCGGCACATCATTGATTTGCTCTATAACAAGGAGTTTACCATTAGCGGCGCGCGCAAACAGTTAAAGCGATTGATGAAGGGAGAGGCGCAAACCGACAACGCTACCAAAGCATCAGTTGATGAGGCCATCGCACAATTGAACAAGGCTTTGAACATCCTCTCGTCGAAATAACCGTAAACTGTTCGGGGCGTAGCGCAGCCTGGTAGCGCACTTGCATGGGGCGCAAGAGGCCGGAGGTTCAAATCCTCTCGCCCCGACCAGACTTGATATCCATATCAAATAATTTCTTTCTTTGATATTTTTCTCATTTGATATTTTTCTGGCAGCTTGATCAATGAAAGTCAATTCCTGGAACGATTATGACCCGCTCAGGCACATCATTGTGGGTCGCGCCGAGCACACTTGCATACCCGGGTGGGAACCGGCTCTTGAAGCCAAGATTGATCGTGGCAGCGATATGTGGGGCAAGTGGGGACCGCGGCCCCTGGAGACAGTCGAAAAAGGCAACGAAGAGCTGGACTATTTTGTCAATGTTTTGGAATCTCGCGGCATCCGCGTTGACCGGCCAACGCCGCTGCAGTGGAATCAGTCAGCGCATACGCCTGATTTCAGCACCCAGACGCTGTTTGGCTGTATGCCGCCACGCGATGTGCTGCTGACGGTTGGCAGCGAGATTTTGAGCGCGGCGATGATGATGCGCTGCCGGTTTTGGGAATATCTCGCATATCACCCGTTAATGCAGAAATATTTTGATGAAGATCCGAATTTCAGATGGGAGCAGGCACCGCGGCCGCGCCTGACTGATGCCTCATATCAGTTGGATTACTTCGACAATCTGACGCAGACAGGGCTTGAAGAAAAAGCGCGCAATCTTGATTTTGTTACCAATGAACATGAACCGCTGTTTGACGCGGCCGACATTTTGAGATTGGGCAAGGATCTTTTCTGCCAGCATGGTCTTACGACCAATCGACGCGCGATGCACTGGCTGCAGCGGCATTTTCCTGATCACAGGGTGCACTCGATTAATTTTCCGGATGATCCCAATCCGATTCATATTGATGCGACGTTTGTACCGCTTCGGCCAGGGCTTATCATGAATAACCCGGTTCGCCGACTGCCGCCAGAGCAGAGCAGGATTTTTGCGGCAAACGGCTGGCAGATTATTGATGCTGCATGGCCGGCTCACGACCGAGCACCGCCGATGTGCTATTCCAGTGTCTGGCTGTCGATGAATGTGCTCGTCATTGATCACAAAACCGTTTGTGTGGAAGCCTCTGAGGTCAATCAGTTGGAGCAGCTCGACGGCTTGGGTTTTGAGGTGATTCCGATTCCATTTCGCCATGCATATTCGTTTGGTGGCGGCTTGCACTGCGCAACGGCAGATGTTGAACGAGAAGGAACTTGTGAAGACCTGTTTCCCAAACAAGTGCCAGGTACACAGATTCTCTCAAATTAAGTCATTGCACTAAACGACAGACGTCATCTGACTGAAGTGATCACAATGGACAAGATTTACGAGCGGGTTTTGCGACTTGCCTCCCATCGTCATGCACCGATATACCTCGGTGGGATTAGTTTTACGGAGGCGGTCATATTCCCGGTGCCGCCTGATTTGCTGTTGATCCCCATGGTTCTGGCTGACAAATCCAAGGCCTGGAGATACGCGTTGCTGACGACTGTCGGGTCGGTGTTGGGCGGGCTGGTAGGCTACCTGATCGGCGTATTTCTTTTCGACACGATTGGCCGCGTGGTTATTGAGTTTTACGGGCTTGGAAGCTATTTCGATTCGATGGCCGAATGGTACGAGAACTACGGCATCTGGATCGTGCTTGTATCAGGCTTTACACCCATTCCTTACAAGGTTTTTACCATCGCATCGGGTGTATTCGCGATGGCGATATTACCGTTTTTGCTGTTTTCACTGATTGGTCGGGCACTGCGTTTTTTTATCGTTGCCGCGATTTGTCTGTGGATGAGTGACTCGGTCTATAAAATAATGAAACGGGTGAGTGGCCCCGCCATGCTGGTTATCTGCACTTTGGTGGTAATTGGATTTGTATTCTGGACGGTCAGTTAAACTGCTGCATGTCAGCCTGATAGTGCTGAGCGTGTTTATTGCCGCGTGTGAATCGCGCACACCGGCAAAGCTGATTGTTTATGATACGATGCCCGATGTGCGTGAAGAACCCGTCACCACATTTACCGGTCGCACGACGATCGTCAAACTGGGTGATAACCTGTACTCGATTGCCTTCGAAGCAGGTTTTGATACGCGCGATGTCGCCCGGTGGAACAATATGGACCAGGATGACATCATTTATGTTGGACAGGAAATAAAGCTCTACCCGCCGCCCGGTGAAACGCCGCGCAGAACGTATGAATCGACCTCGCAAACCTCACCGGCAAAATCCGGTTCTACGAGTTCAGGCTCATCGATTTCTGCAAAAGATCCGTCGCAGTGGATCTGGCCGGTGCGGGGTCAGATCATCAGCAGCTTTTCCACCCAGCACCGCAGAAACGGCATTTCAATTGGCGGCAGCAGCGGAACGCCGATATCAGCCAGTGCCGGGGGCCGAGTGGTATACGCCGGAACCGGTCTGATCGGTTACGGCAGAATCATTATTGTCAAGCACAGTGAGCAGTTTCTTAGCGTCTACGCGCATAATTCAAAAGTCGTGGTCAATGAGGGAGATAGCGTTCAGCAGGGGCAGAAAATTGCCGAAATGGGCGCGACCGATGCGGAACGGGTGAAACTTCATTTTGAGATCCGACGAAACGGCAAGCCGGTCAATCCATTGCAGTATTTGCCGAGTGCCTGAACTTGGCTGGCGAACTTAAGGTGTTTTGGGCGCGTGGCGAGGCACTCTTGCAATTCAAATCAGCACTGGCTGAGAAGTGCAGCGACGACTTTTCTGTCATCCCCCAGCAGAATGTTGAACGTGATGCAGGCCGAACGTGAGTTCATTACCTCATAGCCGCACTTTTGCTGGACCAGCGGCTCGAACAGACTCTGGTCCGGGAAAACAAGTGATTTCCCTGTGCCCAGAAGCAGAATTTCAGCGTCAAACGCGGCCAGCATCTCGAAGTCTTTTCGGGTGAGGTCGGCAACGCTTTGAATTTCCCAGTCGGTGATAACATTCTCGGCTGTAACGATAATACTCTGTGTATACAATACATCGTTCACAAGAAATTCTCCGGACTGGCAAGGTTTGACCAGATTGAGTTCGGAAGTATCCGTTCTATGTAATTCCATAACAGTAAGATTTATGTGATGTTCAAGCAAGAACTATATCAGTTTCAGACAGCCAATCGTTTCAATCGTTGCAATGCTGCAGCGAGGACTTCAAAATGACGCCGGTACGCATCGGTATTTTAGGCTTTGGCACAGTCGGCAGCGGCACATGGAATGTGCTGGCTGAAAACTCCGAAGAGATTGCCCGGCGTACTGGAAGGCCACTTGAAGTCATCAAGGTTGCAGTTAAAAATCCTGACAAACCAAGAGACATCTCAGGGGGTGACGTATCGTTTACTGACGATCCTTATGCTGTTGTGGATTGTCCCGATGTCGACATTGTGCTGGAACTCATCGGCGGTACCGAGCCGGTGCGCGAATACGTTCAGCGCGCCCTCACAAATGGCAAACATGTCGTTACGGCAAACAAGGAGCTCCTCGCCACCCACGGCAATGAGCTTTTTCGAACCGCTGAGCAAGCGGGCAGGGTGATTGCTTATGAAGCGTCTGTGTGCGGTGGGATTCCGATCATTAAAGCGCTTCGGGAAGGGCTGGCGGCTAATCGAATTGAATCGCTGGTCGGTGTGATCAATGGTACCAGCAATTACATTTTGAGCGGGATGAAGGAAAACCAGTGCTCCTTTGCTGAGATGCTGGGCAAGGCGCAGCAGCTTGGCTATGCCGAAGCGGAT
The DNA here is from genome assembly GCA_022824665.1 of Gammaproteobacteria bacterium. GTDB lineage: Bacteria > Pseudomonadota > Gammaproteobacteria > Arenicellales > JAJDZL01 > JAJDZL01. The sequence continues at coordinate 11,569 of JAJDZL010000162.1, forward strand.
CCGACTTTTGATGTTGAAGGCATTGATGCGCTGCATAAACTGAACATTCTCGCGTCGATCGCATTTGGCATCCCGTTGCAGCGATGCACTGATGTGTATTGTGGAGGAATCGGGGCGATTTCCGTTGAAGACATCGCGTTCGCGACTGAGCTTGGTTATTGCATTAAACCCCTTGCAGTCGCAAAGCGCAGCGAACACGGGGTAGAGATGCGAGTCCATCCATCACTGATTTCCGAACAGCGTTTGCTGGCCAAGGTTAACGGGGTGATGAACGCAGTCTCTGTGACCGGCAACGCGGTGGGCAGAATGCTCTACTATGGTGCCGGTGCCGGCGCACAGCCAACCGCATCCGCAGTCATTGCAGATCTCGTTGATGTGGTGCGCACACTTGATTGTGATTCTGTTGCGCGAGTTCCGCATCTTGCTTTTCAGCCGGACGCGCTGGCGCAAGTCCCCTTGCTCCCGATCGAGCAGACTAAATCCGCCAACTATTTGAGAATTCAAGCGATTAATCAGGCCGGCGTGCTGGCAGAAATCACCCGTATTCTGGGTGAACATGAAATCAGTATTGAGTCCATATTGCAGCACGGTTCGGAACAGCACGAGGAAATCCTGCCGGTGGTCATTGTTACGCAGGAGACCATGGAGGAGAACATGCAAACTGCGCTAAAGGAGCTAGAGGAGCTGGACACCGTTATCGGCAAGGGGAATCGAATCCGCATCGAATCCCTGGACTGACGGTGCCGATGCTGATGGCTCTGACAACCGCCCATCGAACTGTCGTTCGCAGATCGGCAAAAGCTGAATCTGCCGACCTGGACGTCCATCCAGTGCTCAGAAATGTTTATCGAAATCGCAATGTCTGCCATGCCGGCGAGCTTGATTACTCACTGGCTAACCTTTTGCCGCCAAGCCAGCTGTCCAACATTGATGAAGCCAGCGAAATAATTGTCGAGGCGATTCAGGCCAACGCATCCATTCTGATCGCCGGAGATTTCGATGCAGACGGCGCGACGGGAACTGCACTCGGCTATCTGGCGCTCACCGCCTTTGGTGCCAGAAAGGTTCAGTACCTGTGTCCGGACCGTCATGAGTTTGGTTATGGCTTGAGCGAAAAGTTCGTTGACTTCTTTGCACCTGTCCAACCGGATCTTGTTATCACCGTTGATAATGGGATTACCAGCGTCGACGGCGTGAGGCGCGC
>JAJDZL010000212.1 GCA_022824665.1 Gammaproteobacteria bacterium
CTCGCCAGACAAGTCCTCAGCGGCAGTAATCTTGTTTAGTGCTTCTTGAATGTGCATTGAAATTTGGAAGTTACCAGTTAGGCCTTAAGCCCACTTGCAGTCAGGAAATTCCCAAGCACCTGGTGACCGCAGGCGGTCAAAAATGATTCCGGGTGAAATTGGACACCATGGACCGGATAGCGCTTATGTTTTACACCCATTATGATACCGTCACTTGTCCAGGCCGTAACCTCCAGGGCATCCGGCAAGCTTCCCTCGTCCGCAATCAGGGAATGATAGCGGGTTGCACTGAATGGATTTTCGACCCCGTCAAACAAACCATCGCGATTGTGGAAAATTTCAGAGACCTTACCGTGCATAACCCGGTCAGCACGGACAATGTCGGCACCGAAGGCATCGCAAATGCTCTGGTGCCCGAGACACACGCCGAGAATCGGAATCTTGCCCGCATACGTTTTTACGGCAGCAACGCTGATTCCCGCCTCTTTGGGTGTACACGGTCCCGGCGAGATGACAATGGCCTCGGGCGCGAGATTATTGATATCCGCGACCGCAATCGAGTCATTTCGAACAACATTGGACTCGTGCCCCAGTTCCCCGAGGTACTGAACCAGGTTATAGGTGAACGAATCGTAATTATCTATCAGGAGCAGCATAGGTATGATCAGCCGGTTACGGATCTAATCTAATAAGTGATATTTTACTTTGTTTTAGCTATGTCTTCCGTCGACCGAGGCTGGGCGATTTCAGTTGTTTGTGCCAATTGCCCAAGTCCGCGGCAAGGTGGATTAGGATAAAATCCCTTTTAACCATGAAGCGGCTCAAATCACATACAACGCGCGTCCAAAGGCAATCGTTTTGCGCGTCAACCCCTCAAACAGAACCAGGCTTGGCAGATGGGTGATCGGGCACTGGATTTTCTTTCGTTCGCATATGCGAGCGGCGCACTGAAGTTTGGTGAATTTGTACTCAACTCAGGTCGCACCAGCCCATATTTTCTAAATACCGGTGCCTTTTCGAATGGCGCTGATCTTGCGACTTTGAGTGAATTTTATGCGGCAGCACTCGTCGCGGCGCACTTCAATAGCGACTTCATGCTTTACGGCCCGGCATACAAAGGCATTCCATTGGCCGCGGCAACAGCCATGGCACTCAATCACAAATACAATATTCGTACCCCGTACGCATTTGACCGAAAAGAGGCGAAAGACCACGGAGAATTAGGCTCGATCGTCGGCTCGCCAGTCGCCGGCAACGTTGTCATTGTCGAGGATGTCATCACTTCAGGCATCTCGGTTGAAAAAGCAGTGAAAACCATTGTGGCACAGGGCGCCAATCCGGTTGCCCTGATGATTTCCCTTGATCGCATGGAAAAAGCGGCAAACTCGAAATTCTCCGCCGTCGCGCAGGTTCAGCACAAATTCAATATGAAAGTTCTCGCACTCGCAAACTTTTTTGATTTGCAGACATTTGTAGATAATGTTACTGAGCTCAGCCAATTCAGGAAACCAATTCAAGCGTATGGTGCAACGTACGTTCTGGACTCGCCGCAACGAGAAGCGTAACAAACCAAATGGCAAAATCATCCCAAAAAAAGCATGCTGTCCTGCTCGGCGGCGCCGGCTTTATCGGCTCTGAGCTCATCAACGCGCTCAGCAAAGACAACTGGAGACTGACTGTCGTAACCAAGCGACCGCACCGGCACCGCAATCTGCTGGTGGTCCCGGCACTGAAAATGCTGGAAGCCGGGGATTTATCAAGCGAAGCACTGACCAACATGATCAGCGAGTCCGACACTGTCGTCAACCTGATTGGCATTCTCAATCAGTCTCGCGGCGCTTCTTTTGCGGAAGTTCACGGGGCCTTGCCCGAGCGAATTGCAAACGCCTGCCTGAAGGGGAACGCACGCAGACTGATTCACGTCAGTGCCCTTGGGGCTGATGCAAGCGGGCCAAGCGAATACCTGAAATCCCGCGCTCAGGGAGAGCGAGCAGTACTCTCGGCCATGGATGAGGGGCTGGACTCGATCATCATTCGACCATCCATCGTATTCGGACCTGGTGATTCATCGTCTCGACTGTTTCAGCAAATGCTGTCGATGGCGCCACTTTTGTTTCCGTTGGTCGTACCCAACGCGTCGGTACAGCCGGTTTATGTCGGGGATGTCGTTCGTTGCATCAAGCATGCCATTGCTGCAGAAGTGCCGGAGCCCGGCAGTTTTGACGTCGCTGGCCCAAAGACCTATACGTTGCGCGAGTTTGTCAGCCTGATCGATCAATTCAGCGGCATGCACCACCGGATCATCGGGCTTGGCCCTTTCGTTTCAAAGGTGATGGCAAGCTTCGCACAATTTGCGCCTGGTAAACCACTGACTCCGGATAATCTGTTATCTTTGCAGGCACCTGCAACAGTACGGAACAATATGCCTGCACCCTATGGAATTCAATCGACGCGCTTTGAGTCAGTTGCACCTGCGTGGCTGGGACCGCGCTTTACCGAGTTTGATTCGTTTCGAACGCAGGCGGGACGCTGAAGCAAGTTACGCTCGCACTCCAGCCTTTCGATTCAATGTTATATGTTTGATATATCTTGTTGTTAATATAAATAAATATCAAGTCATTTACATCCTGTCTAAAGCCGGCTAAGGGGCGACTCGTGGTGCATCGATCGCAGTTGCTGTCCAAATGCGTGCCACACTCACAACAACCAGTCAATCCTGTTAATGGGTAATCAGCCAATCAAAAATATCTGTGATCTCGACTGTTATCTTGTTGGCGGAGCGGTACGCGACAAGCTGCTGAACATTAAAGGCAGCGACCGGGAC
>JAJDZL010000166.1 GCA_022824665.1 Gammaproteobacteria bacterium
AAAGATCGCTTCCCTCGGATGCAAAAAACGCACGGTTTCTGGTATCCCGACGAAAACTGATCACACCGTGACTACTTGTAGTCTCCGAATTGTTTTGCACATAATCATAAACAGCGTAATCGGTAAAATTCTTCTGTGAAGCATCAATCGCGATTTCCTGCTGTGTAGCACTCAGCCCCATTCCGATAACGCCTTCTTCCGACACCGGGTAGCCAAAGTTGATCCCGGCATTAATAAAATCAACGGTATAAACAAGCGCGGTATCTGATTCAGAGGTGTCTCTTTCCCGGTAACCGAATGTTATTCCCCTGGAAACGCCGTCCTTTGTGTAATAGGGGTTGGTGTAATCGACGTTCAGAGACTTCTCAATCTCACCGTATTCGGCACCCAGTGAAATACGCTTGCCGGTTCCGAAGAGATTAGACTGCGATACACTGACATTAAACGACGCTTTTTCTGAATCGCTGTAACCCACACCAAACAACAGCGAACCGGTCAGGCGTTCTTCAACCATGACAACCATGTCAATCTGATCCTCAGTACCAGGCACCGGTTCCAGTGCGACATCCACATTGCTGAAAAGCCCGAGACGGCTTAAGCGAGCACGCGACTGCTGGATTTCCTCAGCAGTATAAAGACCACCTTCCAATACCCGCATTTCCCGGCGCAGCACTTCGTCCGTAGTAGAGTAATTGCCCCTGAATGTAATCGTGCGGATGTAGGTTAATTTACCGGGTTTGACGACATAGTTGACATCGATGGTTCGGTCATCATCATGAATTGTCGGTAATGCGTCCACCTGCGCACGGCCATAGCCAAGATTGGCAAACTCGTCGCTGATTGCTGTTCGGGTGTTGCTGACTTCCTCAAACGAATACAACTCCTCTTCAGGTGTTTCTACAAGCGCTTCCAAGTCCTCTTGCGGAATCACTTCTTCAGAACTCGTAATCGACAGCTCACCAAACTTATACTGCTCGCCTTCTGACATGGTGATCACAATCATGATTCCATCGTGAGACTCCGACAGAAAGGTACGCGATGATGTCAGCGAGAATTCAATAAATCCCTGATTAAGATAAAGTGATGAGATGGTCTCGAGATCGGCACGCAACTGTTCACGGTTATAGCGATTTCGGCGATTCAAGAATCCCAGCGTCTTCTTGGTTGAAAGCTTCATCTCTTTAAGAATTTCTTTGTCGGTTATCTTCTCATTGCCGACCAGCTGAATTTCCTTGATTAGTGCAATCTTGCCTTCGCTGATAGTAAAGTTGAGTTCAACCCGATTGCGGTCAAGCGGGGAAACCGCAGTAAAGATTTCAACGGAAAAATGTCCGACCTCAAAATAAGCACGCTTGAGCTCATCGGTGAAACTTTCCACAAGCTCCGGGTTATACACATCGCCCGAGCCAAGACCTGCGGTGTTCAACGCATTTTCAATAATTTCGTCCTTGAGCTTGCGGTTTCCATCAAAGGTTACCTCAAAAATCGTCGGTCTTTCCACCACCGATACAATCAGTGTGTCACCGTCCCGATAGAGTCGAACATCATCAAAATAACCGGTCGCAAAAAGTGCCTGAATCGCATTTGAAGAGACGATGTCATTCATTTCGTCACCCGCTCTGACTGGCAAAGCGACAAACACCGCACCGGGGGCAACCCGCTGCAAGCCTTCAACCTCAATGTCCTGAATAATGAATGTGTCAATTGCCTTGACAGGAAACGCCAGGACCAACAACGCTAAAAGTGCAAATCTACGTATATGAGGAATCAATTGGGAAGTCTCTAGAAAATTCGGGCAATATCATTATAAAACGCAAAGCCCATCAGACAAATCAGTAGGAACAATCCAATCTGATTGGCAACGATCAGCATGCGTTCGGTCGGCGGCGACCCGCAAATCGCTTCATAGACGTGAAACAGCAAGTGTCCGCCGTCCAGAACCGGAATTGGCAGCAGGTTCAAAATACCCAGACTGACGCTCAAAAGTGCCAGAAAAGTCAAGTAGTTATTGATACCTGCCTCAGCTGCCTTGCCAGCGTGTTCAGCAATGGCAATGGGCCCGCCAATGGAATCTGCTGACTGTTCAAGTGTAATCATGCTGACCAGCATTTTTATCGTCAGCACGGTTGTCGACCACATGGTCTCGAATCCGCGCAGCAGCGAATCAAAAAGACCATAGCGCAGCGTCACTGTCGCATCGGAATCTCTTAGCTGCTCTTCAGCATTGACCGATATGCCAATCTGTCGAATCGTCGCGCCGTTTCGCTCAACGATTCGCGGCTCCAAAAGAACCTCATTTTCGATACCGTCGCGAAAATACCGAACCGTCAATTGAGTTGCCTGTGTCTGGCTGACCAGGCCTACCAGGTCGTTCCAGTCGCTGACATCGTGACCATTGATCATCAAAATTTCGTCGCCCGCACGAAGACCTGCCTGCTCAGCCGGGAAATCGGGCACAAGTCCTGCAATGATGGGTCTGATAAGCGGAGTCGCGGGATACATCCCCATGACATTCTCGATCGATGCGGTTTGTAAATCGACTTCACTAAGCTCACCAAAATCAACGGTCAGCAAACGATGTCCGCTATCGTTGAAGACTTCGTACTCGACCGCCTCACGGCTGACTATTTTGTCCAGCAGGTAGAAGTGATTCTGTTCCCAGCTTTCGTTCGGCTTTTCGTCGACCGACTGAATTTCATCACCAACCAAAAATCCGGACTTGGCTGCCAGGCCGCTGTCGACCAGCGCACCAACGATCGGGCGAAGTCCGTCGGTACCGATCATGAATACCATTCCATACAAAATTCCAGCCAGCAGAAAGTTGGCCAGCGGACCGGCCGCAACAATCGCAGAACGCTTGTAGAGCGGCTGCCGGTTGAATGCGCTCGGCAACAAGTCCTCGGAAACCTTGTCCTGACTCTCGTCAAGCATCCGGACATAACCGCCAAGCGGAATCGTTGAAACGACGTATTCGGTCAATGAGTTTTTGGGTTTATAGCGCCACATGACCGGGCCGAAACCCACTGAAAATCGAAGCACCGTGACACCCATGCGCCGCGCCACCCAAAAGTGCCCGTATTCGTGAAACGTGATCAGAACACCGATCGCAACGATAAAAAAGACGACACTGTTTAAGAGGTCAAACATGTTCCGTCCATAGTGTGCGATGGTGGTACAAAGTAAATTGCCCTGATTGAAAGACGTTGGATTAGGATTGACTGTTTGCGATCAATCGACTTCGTGGTAAATTTTACACAATAGCGCAGCATTAAAGGTATCTGCAATTCGAATTTGGTGAACTTCCCGCGTAATGTAACGAAAGTGAAATTAAGCGCCGGACAGCCGGATAATCCTGCTCTCGGCAATCCCTCTTGCAAGACGATCGACTTCCACAATTCTCTCAATTGAGTCACTTGGCTCATTGCCCATCTGCTCGACGCAGGCCGCAATCACCTCATAAATGTCGGTAAAGCGAATCCGACGCGTCAGAAATGCGTCCACGGCAACTTCGTTCGCAGCATTCATCACGGTAGGCGCAGTACCTTCACATGCGGCGATTTCGCGGGCAATTTTCAGACACGGAAACCTGGCATAGTCAGGTGGTTCGAAGCTCATGGCAGCAAGTGTGAATATATCGAGCCGCGGGGCACCGCTTGCCATACGATCCGGCCAAAAAAGACCAAAGGTCAGCGGTATCCGCATGTCTGGGGTGCCCATCTGGGCGAGGACTGAACCGTCAGAGTACTCCACCATTGAGTGCACCGTTCCCTGCGGGTGAACGACGACATCAATCTGACTTGCAGGTGTATCAAAGAGCCAGCGTGCTTCGATAATCTCGAGACCCTTATTCATCATGGTTGCCGAATCAACCGATATTTTGGGTCCCATGTTCCAGACCGGATGCGCAACCGCCTGCTCTGGGGTGATGTCTTTCAGGGTATTAATATCGACACTTCGAAATGGACCGCCCGAGCCGGTCAGCAATATCCGCTTCAGTCCATGAACCGGGAAAAAACACTCGTAATGGCCACCGGTCTTTGACGAACAACATTGGAAAATGGCATTGTGTTCGCTATCGACGGGGATAACGTTCGCACCTGATTTTCTGACCTCGTCGCGCAGCATCGCGCCAAGCATTACGACGGGCTCCTTGTTGGTAATCAGCACCTGGTTGCCCGCCCGGATTGCGCGCAAAGTCGGCTGCAACCCGGCTGCACCGACAATGGATGTCACCACAACATCAGCACTGTAAACCGGGTCGAGCTCAGCCTGATTGTGATCGACCAGTACTTGAGTTTGAAGATGCCCGCCATTTAGCCGGTCGCGCAATCGAGCTGCTTCCTGATTCGATGCGACTAGTGCGAAGTCCGGCTCAAATTCATGACAAAGCTTCGCCAGAGATTTGCTGCCGCGCATGGCAGTCAATGCGCAAACACTGAACTTGTCCCTGTGCAGTCTGACAACCTCAAGCGTCTGCTGTCCAATGCTGCCGGTAGCGCCGAGAATTGTGAGCGTTCTCTTTTTCACTTTAATCAAACAGCAAACTGACTTTCAAGTGCTGAGTATGAAACATCCCATCCTGCGTTGGAAGACATGATCCATCGCGTTTCGAGCATATGATTTCGAAGCCTAATATTATATATGATATATAGCGTTAGGTTATCACATTAAAATAATGTTTTTACTAAAATAGCATAAATCGGTGATACTGCCAGCGTACTGTCAATCCGATCCAGTATTCCTCCATGCCCGGGCAGTAGAGTGCCACTGTCTTTTACTCCGGCATGTCGTTTTTGCAGGCTGATATAGAGATCACCAAGCACCGAAAATATGGCACATATCAGGCAAATCATGGCGAATTTGAACATTTGCGAAAAACTGTCTGGCCAGATTATCACACCACTGGCTAACGCGCCTGCCCAAACTATCAGCAATCCACCGATCAGGCCTTCGCGGGTTTTTCCTGGACTAATATGCGGTGCAAGCTTCGTTTTGCCAAAACGCCGCCCGGTAAAGAAAGCAGCCGAATCAGCCACGCCAACCAGTACGAACATTCCTGCCAGCCACAAGGCGCCATTGTTCATCACCGTGACCAGATCTGCCATGGAGAACACCGCAAGACCGATGACGGCTACTGCAATCATTACCGAATGCAAGGGCCTCAGTTTCTTCTCAGGTGAACCAATAACGTGCGCCGCAAGTATGAGCCAAACTGCAATACCTGCCAGATTATAAAGAATGCCATAGATGCTCCAGTAATTGAGAGCCAGGCTGAACACTGCAACTGCAGCGGGGACTAGCACCAATCCTGACATGCCCAGTGAATCAGACATGCGGACCCATTCAATCGAACCTAAAACGCCGATCGCAATGAGTATGAAAGAGAACCACAGGGGCGGAAGTAAAAAGAGAGCCGCAAAGAGAAAGGCGACGATTATGACGCCAGTGATGATGCGTTTTTTGAGCACCTGTATGATTCCCCTGGACTACCGAATGTCGTGTTTAGGGATAACCACATTCGGTCATTTACGTTTTGCCAGTGGGCACGCTTTCAGACAATATGGAAGCAAACTGACTGTTTTTTGCAGGCCAGTCAATTAGTTCGATTTCCGGGTAATGTGACTCAAATTCAAAAAATACATGACTGACAAACATCCAAATCAACACCAGGAGCACCGGTAAAAAACCGATCCCAGCCATCACCGTCATAATGCCGACCAGCACGATACACAATACGACAAATATCGCGACCGATCCGACGACTACTCCCATCCACAGCCAGAATGGTACCAACAAGGCCAAAACTACCAATACGGAACCCGCGGCAACCCACTTTATCGTTGTTTTGGCTTCAGGCATCCGCGGTCTCAACGTTAACTGTGTCACGCTCAGCACCGCCAAAACGTCTTTCTCTGGATGCAAAGGATTCAATCGCCAAAGCGAACTCCCCGGCATCAAAATCCGGCCAGTTTATATTGGTAAAGTAAAGCTCGGTATAGGCTAGCTGCCAGAGGAGAAAATTACTCATGCGCTGCTCACCACCCGTGCGAATAAATAGATCCGGCTCCGGTAACTCGGCAGTACTTAAATGCTCAGATATCAGTTGCTGAGATATGTCATCGGAACAGATAACGCCTTCCTGCACCCGGTGAAGAATGCTTCTGAACGCCTGCGTGATGTCCCACTGACCCCCGTAATTCAGCGCAACGGTGAGGTGCAGCTTTGAGTTATTACGGGTCAGCTCCTCGGCGAGATCGATCTTGTGCTGAATACCGGCTGCCAAAGCTGAAATGTCGCCAATGAATCGCAAACGAACACCATTTGAGTGAAGCGTCTGCACTTCGCGTTCCAGTGCGCCGTCCAACAACCTCATCAGCCAGGTGACTTCCTGTTTGGGGCGTCGCCAGTTTTCGCTGCTAAAGGCAAACAGTGTCAGATACGGTAGGTTCAGCTTTATACAGTTCTCGACGATGGTGCGCACGTTGTGAACACCGCGGCGATGCCCTTCCAGCCTGCTACAGCCTTGCTTTTGTGCCCAGCGTCCATTGCCATCCATCACTATGGCAACGTGCCGGGGGAAGTTTTCCTGCTGATTCGAAAGACCGATAACAGTCATATTAATTTTGGCAGCTGCTCCGAGAATCCGGCCTAGACCGTCATAATCTCTTTTTCTTTGTCGGCAACTATTTCGTCAACGGCGGTCGTGAACCGATCTGTCAGGGTCTGCACCTGAGTTTGTCCCAATCGGTCATCATCTTCCGTGATTTCCTTTTCTTTCAGCCAGTCCTTGAGATCGCTGTTACAGGCTCTTCGAATGTTCCGAATCGCCACCTTGCAGTTTTCGCCTTCAGAACGGGCAAGTTTGGAAATCTCTCGCCGCCGCTCCTCGGTCAACGATGGAATAGGCACCCGTATCGTTTCACTGGCGCTCATCGGGTTGAGACCCAGATCGGATTCCATAATTGCTTTTTCAATCACTGGAATCATTGACTTTTCCCAGGGGCTGATACTGATGGTGCGCGGGTCTGAGACCGTCACCGTGGACACCTGATTAAGCGGCGTAGAGACTCCGTAGTAATCAACTCTTATGTGATCAAGCAACGCGGTGCTGGCGCGGCCGGTGCGTAATTTGGACAGCTCCAGGCGCAAGTTCGCCAGCGACTTCTTCATACGGTCTTCAGCGTCGGAAACCAATTCTTGCAGCATCATTATTCCTCCGTTGTTACCAGTGTACCAGAATTGCCACCCAGACCTGCCTCCAAAATGCGGCCTGGCTGCGTACCGTCAAACACTCGAATCGGCAGGCGGTGCCCCCGGCAAAGTGCAATCGCAGTTGCATCCATCACCGACAGGTTTTTTGCCAGCACTTCATCATAGCCCAATGAATCATAGTACTGAGCGTCGCTGTATAGCGCGGGGTCGCGATCAAAAATCCCTTCTACATTGGTTGCTTTGAGCAACACGTCGGCACCCATTTCTATCGCCCGCAATCCGGCTGCGGTATCGGTGGAAAAATGCGTTGCGCCAGTTCCGCCAGCAAAGATGACAATGGCGCCCGAGGCAAGGTGTTCAACAAAGGACACGCCATCGAACTGCGCGACGATCGATGGGATGGCAACGGCCGACTGCACCACAGCTCGTGAGCCTTTGCTGAGCAGCGTCTGTTCAAGGGCTAACGCGTTTGCAACCGTAAACAGCATGCCCATCTGGTGAGCACGGACGTTCGAGATGGCATAGCCCTGGCTGCGCCCGCCGCGAAAGAAATTTCCGCCGCCAATTACGACGGCGGTTTTTACACCAGCAGCGGCAACTGCACCCAGCTCACCGGCAACTCGGTCCAGCACTTCGGCATCAAATCCGAATCCATCGGGGCCACCAAGCAACTCCCCGCTCAGTTTAAATAGAACGGTTCCGTAGCGCGGTTCGGCTGGATTGTCTTCAGACAAAGCGCAATAACTCTTCGATGACCTATTTGCCGAGATCCATCAGAGCGAATCGGACCACGGATGCATCGTGTGCCTTAAGGACTTCACCAACCGATTTGTCCTCATCATCATAGTAAGGCTGGTTGCTAAGCGTATTTTCTTTGGAAAACTTACTGATTTTTCCATCGACGATTTTTTGCAGCACAAAATCCGGCTTGCCAGTTTCCTGGGCCTGGGCGAGATACACGCGGCGTTCCTCGTCAAGGACATTTTTTGGAATAGCATCGATGTCAACCCACTTGGGTTTCATGACCGCAATGTGGACCGCCATACTGTCTTCAATACTGCCTGCTTCGCCGCCTGCCACTTCAGTCAGAATACCAAGCCGTTCGCGATGCGTGTAGCTGCCAATCCGGTTGCCGTCCTTGGCTTTGAACACAGCCATCCGGCGAATAGAGATATTCTCGCTGATCTTGAGCAGCATTTCCTGACGTGCCTGCTCAACCGTCTTGCCGGAGTCATCAAATTGCAACTCGTTCAGTCGACTGAGGTCATCGCAGTCCTGATCAATCTCGAGCGCGATGCCTGCGAGCGGCAGCGCAAATGCCCGAAACACCTCGCCACGCGAGACAAAGTCAGTTTCGGAGTTAATTTCGACCATCGCGCCGCAGTCCCGATTCTGGGACACCTGGCAAACGACGATTCCTTCGGTGGCGGTTCGGTCAGCACGCGATTCGGCTTTCTGGGCACCCTTGATGCGCAACAGTTCAATTGCCTTTTCCTGATCGCCGCCGCATTCGGCCAGTACCTTCTTGCAATCCATGATCCCCGCGCCGGTGCGTTCGCGCAATTGCTTTACCATGACTGCTGATATTTCCAATGCCTTGTCCTCCAAGTTCGGATGTTAAATTGATTTGATTTACGCTGGACACGCGCCAACCTGTGAGCCGGGTCCAGAAAATTTTGTATTGATCGATTAAACAGGTTGTTCGTAAATTTTGCTGGCTGAATCAGGAATCTTCAGTTTCCTCATCCTTTGCCGCATCTGCTTCGGTTGCTGCAGCACTCGAGTCCGGGTCCGCATCCTGATCGGACCCATCATCGTCAGCCGTTTCCTCGGCTGCAGGTTCCGCCGCAGCCACTGGCTCCTCCTCAGCTTCAGACGCCGCCGCTGCAGCCGGTTCCTCTGCGACAGGTTCAGCCTCAGCTGGTTCAGCTGGCGTTTGTGCCGCGTCACCTTCTGAAACTGCCTCGACGCTACCGGCGTCAACTTCTGTGCGTACCTCTTCAGTTAAATCATCATCCGGTGCAACAGCCGCCTTGGCGGGTGTTACAACAGTATTGACAACTGACTGATCGCCTTCGTCTGCATGGGCATCGAAGATAAATGGCTGTGAACTGGCTGTTGCATAGCCGGCAAGAATTGCATCTGCGGCCGAAGAACAGTAAAGACGAATCGCACTGATCGAATCGTCGTTGCCCGGAATGACGTAATCGATGCCATCGGGATCGCAGTTTGTATCAACAACTGCGACGACCGGAATGCCGAGCTTGTTCGCCTCCTGAATGGCGATGTATTCGTGCTTGACATCAATCACGAACAAAGCCTCAGGCAGCCCTTTCATGTCGCGAATGCCCACCAGGTTTCGATGCAAACGAAAATGCTCTCGTTCGATGCGCAAGCCCTCCTTTTTTGACATTTTGGAGTAGCCTTCCGAGTTGATAGTTTCTTCCAGTGCATTTAACCGGTCAATTGACTGTCGAACCGTCGAATAGTTGGTCAGCATACCACCTAGCCAGCGATGATAGACATAGGGAGAACTGGCGCGTTTGGCCTGCTCCTGAATAATCGTACTGGCCTGCGACTTGGTGCCAACAAACATGATGCTGCCACGCTTCGCGGCAACTGCGCCCAGGTAGTTCATTGCATCATTGAACATCGACACAGTCTGTTCAAGATTGATGATATGAATTTTGTTTCGATGACCGTAAATATACGGGCCCATCTTGGGACACCAAAAGCGGGTTTGGTGCCCGAAATGCACGCCAACTTCGAGCAGCTGACGCATAGTAACTTCAGTCACAACAGTCTCCTAAGTTCGGGTTTAACCACCATGGCACTACCCCGCCGACCAATTTGGCACCCGGACAGGCAGCATTGTTCCATGTGAGAGATATTAAAGAGGCGATATTTTACTGTGATTTGGCGTTCATTTCAAAAGGAATTTTAGCTCAAGGCAGGGCGGATTTTTGTTCGTCTTATCGGAATGATATGAAATAAACATCAGCCGATACTGGACATTTCCCGTCAATTTGTGAATAGTACGCTCATCCAAGGTGAACTTACCGGTGCTATGTCTTGAACGATATAGCCGGTGAGAAATGAACCTGTCAGAGTTGGTCATTGAACCCGTCAGGCGGGCAGACGAGGCAAGATTTCTTGCACTGATGCGCGAGCATCACTATCTTGGCGCGCCGCACAAGATTGGCGAAAGCGCATTCGATGGGGTTATGCACCG
>JAJDZL010000054.1 GCA_022824665.1 Gammaproteobacteria bacterium
ACAAATTCTGTGTCGCTTCCGCAACCCGAAGCAGATTAATTGAATGAGGCGATTCAGAACGCCATTAAATGAGCAGCCAATTGAATAAGCAGTCAATCGGCGACATTACTCAACAAAATCATCTTGTGTGTATGTTGAATAATGAACATGTAATGTTCATATTTCAACATAACAATTTCGTTTTGGCCGATATTGATGGATAGCCAGCACCATCGCGGATAATGGCAGGTGGAGCGAGATTTCCAATTGGGAGCTGATTCTCGATACGATTGGCTTTGAATTTCAGGCATAGGCAACAACAGGTGATTGAACGCGAAAAACACTTGGCAAACATAAAAAGCCTGGTCAGGCAATTTCCTGTTGTCGCACTGATCGGGGCTCGTCAGGTTGGTAAGACTACACTTGCTCAGATGCTGATGCGACAATGGCACGACAAGACACATCTTTTTGACCTTGAATCGCCCCTTGATGTGGCGCAAGTTTCCGATCCGATGCTCACTCTGTCACCGCTTAGAGGGTTAGTCGTTCTTGATGAGATTCAAAGGTTACCCGAAATATTTCCGGTTCTTAGAGTGTTGGCTGATCGCAAGTCCCGTCCGGCGAGCTTTCTCATTTTGGGAAGCGTTGCACCATCTTTGTTGAAACAAGGCAGTGAATCACTGGCTGGACGACTGGCATACTACGAACTGCCTGGGATATCCATTTCTGAAGTAGACAGCAGTCAGGTAGATGCACTGTGGCCTCGCGGCGGATTTCCGCTTTCGCTAACGGCAGCCAGTGATGAAGACAGTTTTCGTTGGAGAATCCAGTTCATTCGAAACTTTTTAGAACGCGATATCCCTCAACTTGGAATCGGAATTGCAAGTTCAACGCTGAGGCGATTCTGGACGATGGTGGCACACTATCACGCGCAAGTTTGGAATGGTGCTGAACTGTCACGGGCATTCGGTGTGTCACACACTTCTGTTCGTCGATATCTTGATGTAATGGAATCGACATTTATGTTGCGCTGCCTTAAACCGTGGACCGCCAATATCGCCAAGCGGCAAGTGAAATCGCCAAAGGTTTATTTTTGTGATCCGGGTTTACTGCACGCACTTTTGAATATAAAGAGCCCGGAAGAATTGCAAAATCATCCGAAAATCGGCGCATCCTGGGAAGGTTTCATCATCGACAACATACTTAAGGTATTGCAGGTTGAATACCATGAGAGCTATTTCTGGGCAACGAGTAGAGGTGCTGAAATAGATCTTTTGGTAGAACAGGGAGGCAGACTCCGAGGCTTTGAAGTGAAACGCACTTCCGCACCTGCCATTACTCCGTCCATGCGCATTGCTCTCGACGATCTTCAATTGAGTCAAATTGATGTAATCCATCCTGGAGAGAAGTCATTCCAGCTGAGTGAGAAAATTCGGGCTGTTTCGGCATCCAGAATTCTGGAAGACCTGTGAAATTGGATTCGGCAAATACTTTGTGCATTTGCGCCGTATACGCCCGAATGCTGCAAACCCCAAAAATTTTTGCAAACGTGTCAAATTCATACAGTTGATTGAATACAATGCTTTGCGAGTAAATTGGTCTCGGCTCGCTTGAAGCTACTCATGCGCCGCGATCACCAAAAATCATTTAAGGAGAAAATTATGAAGAGATTGATTGTATTTGTTGTGGCCTTGGTGCTGCCATTTTTGTCCATGCTGCCGGCGCAGGCTGACGAAACCTGCATGTCGCCGTATATTGCAAAAATTACGGGGCAGGAAGACTATGTTTACGTCTGGACACTTGGTGTCGAAGGTGTCGGTGATGAGCAGGACAAACTGGTCACGATTGGCGCTAATCCAGCCGCCGATAACTATGGAAAAATTGTTGATGTCGTATCAGTTGGTGGTCGCAATGAAGCGCATCACTCTGGACTGAGTGACGACCGCAGGTTCCTTTGGGCCGGTGGACTGGACACCAACAAAATATTTATTTTCGATATCCACTCTGATCCGGCAGCCCCGAAAGTGACCAAAATCATTACAGATTTTGCCGATGTAACAGGTGGACTGGTTGGGCCGCATACTTTCTATGCATTGCCGGGCCGTATGATGATCACTGCGCTTTCCAATAACGTCGATAACGGCGGACGTACAGGCTTGGCCGAATACAGTAACGACGGCGAATTCATAAAAACACACTGGATTCCAATTGATGGTGACCTGCGCGGCGCCACCAAGTCAGGGCAGTTTGCAGACGGCTATGGCTACGATGTGCGTGTCAAGGCAGATTTAAACATGATGCTCACCTCCTCGTTTACAGGCTGGTCCAACTACATGATGGATTTTGGCGCCATGCTGAATTCTCCAGAAGCAATGAAGCGATTTGGCAACACGATGGTTGTGTGGGATATGCATGCCCGAAAGCCCATGAAAGTGCTTGATGTACCAGGCGTACCGCTGGAAATCCGCTGTGCCTGGAATCCGGAAAACAAATATTGCTTTACCAGCACTGCACTGACCTC
Source organism: Gammaproteobacteria bacterium (assembly GCA_022824665.1). Taxonomy (GTDB): domain Bacteria; phylum Pseudomonadota; class Gammaproteobacteria; order Arenicellales; family JAJDZL01; genus JAJDZL01. The sequence goes on from JAJDZL010000054.1 coordinate 2,501, forward strand.
ACAAATCTGGCTGATTTACGAAGACGATGCCGGAGAATGGCAGGCCAAGGCTGTTGCTGACATTGGCAACCCCGCGGATATACCGCTTCCGGTTGATATCTCAATCACCGCCGATGACAATGGTCTGTGGGTGGATACGTTCCTGGATGGTAAGGCGCGTTATTTTGATATCTCCGACCCGCACGCACCAAAACAGGTCTATGAGGAAGTGATCGGCAGCCAAATCAATATGGTTTCCCAAAGTTGGGACGGCGAGCGTGTTTATTTCTCAAGTTCGTTGCTCGGCAACTGGGACAAGACCGGAGATGCTGACGAGCAATACGTAAAACTTTATCACTGGGACGGTGAGAAGCTTGACCATCAGTGGAGCATTGACTTTTACGCGGAAGGCCTCGGTCGCGCACATCAGATGCGATTTGGTGCCTATGCCATGTACGGAAAACTCAATCCCTACATCGAAGGCGTCCAGACTGTCGAGAAGCAGTTAACTGGTGAGGACGCTCAACAAGTTGAGATTGACGGTTAGGCTCAACTCCTGACTGGTGCCGCAAAGGAATGCACGCCCAGCACCCTGGCAGATAAGTGTGATGCTCGCAACGAGTCTGGTGATGCGTAAAACGCAGCTGCTGAGTGCAGTTGCGGTGTTCGCGTTGCTTTGCCCACTTACTGCATTCGGTAGTGCATCGGAGCAGAGCCCATTGAGGGCACCTGGCTGGGGCGAGCTTTCCTATGTACCTCCGGCACCTGGCACATATGAGTTGCCGCCAATCAAACCGGCAACAGACGGAGAGGTGTTAAAAAGCGACAACTCTCCGTCTCGCCTGTTTGAATTAATGTCAGACCGGCTTGTATTGCTGAGTTTTATTTTTACTCGCTGTACCGACACGAATGGTTGCCCGCTGGCGAATGCAGTTTTGCACAAAGTTCAGAACCGTTTGAATCAACATCCGAATCTGGCAGACGATGTATCAATGCTAACAATATCGTTTGATCCGGAATATGACTCACCGGAAATTGTCGCTGGCTTAAAGGACTTCTACAGCGACGGATCAGCGAGTTGGGAATTTCTGACAACTCACGACCAAAGTGCCTTGCAGCCGATTCTTGATGGCTATGGGCAGTATCCTGTACGATTCGAGCATCATGACAATCAAGGTCACGAAGTTGTCGATTATGCACACCTGCTTCGTGTTTACCTGATCGACCGCGACAAGCAGATCCGCAATATTTACAGTGTCGGATTCCTTCATCCGGATATTCTGATGAACGATCTTCAGACTTTGCTGATGGAGTCAGTGCCAAATTAAATGTTTAAGTGGCGCAAGTCACGAGTCGTCAAAGCGGTTGCGCTGGCAACCGGGTTGCTGACTGCAATCTTGTTCGGCTCTGGCATCTCGGCGCAAACCAGTGGGTCGCTGGATGCGGGGGAAACTTTTGACGTTGAGCAGGCATTCGGGCCGGGTGACATCAAGGACGGCTACGAGAGCGCAGACTATCAGACCCAATCCCGCAGTCTGCTGAGCCGCAGAGGCATCAAGCAAGACCTGATCCAATACATTGTAAAACCCCCATTGGGATTGCCGTCTGTTCCGATTCCTGAAGATAATCCCGTCACCCGCGAAAAAATCGATCTGGGACGACTGTTGTTCTTTGATCGTCGGCTGTCAATCAATAACACAGTTTCCTGTGCGAACTGCCACATTCCGGAACAGGGCTTTACCAATAACGAAATCAGTACCGCGGTTGGTGTCGAAGGACGGCTTGTAATCAGGAATTCTCCGACCCTTTACAATGCTGCTTATCTGAAGCACTTATTTCTCGACGGGCGTGAAATCAGCCTGGAAAACCAGGTTTGGCAGCCGATGACTGCGCGCAATGAAATGGCTGCACCTTCCATCGGTTACGTTATCAATAAGATCAATCGTATCGGCGATTACGACGGTCTGTTTGAAGCGGCATTTGATGGCCGGGGCGCGGATATCGCGACAGTCGGATTTGCCCTTGCCAGCTACCAGCGAACGCTATTGTCAGCTGACTCTCCATTTGATCGATGGTATTTCGGAAAAGATGAAAGTGCAGTCAGTGAATCTGTCAAGCGGGGGTTTGCGGTATTTGCTGGAAAAGGCCAGTGTGCAGTGTGCCATCAGGTACACCACGACCATGCGCTTTTTTTAGACCACAAGTTTCACAATACCGGTATAGGCTATGCGGTTTCGACCGGCGAGGCCATGATTGGTTCTAACCAAACAACCAGGGTTCAGCTTGCACCGGGTATTTTCACGGAACTTTCGAACGAAAAAATCAAATCGGTTTCTCGAATCAAGAGTTTCAATGATCTTGGCCTTTATCGCATCACTGAAAATCCCGCAGATCGATGGAAATTTCGCACCCAGACGCTGCGCAATATTGCTTTGACAGCGCCTTATATGCATAACGGACAATTGGCAACTTTACGAGATGTGATCGACTTTTACGATCAGGGTGGAATTTCCAATGAATTGCTGTCGCCATTTATTCGTCCGCTTGGTTTGACTGACCAGGACAAGGATGATCTCGAAGCGTTACTCATCGCTTTGACCGGCACCAATGTTCCGCAACTGGTTGCCGACGCGTTTGCAGCCCAGATTGGTGAGTTGAGCATTGATGACCCTAACTGGGCACACGAGAACACCTTGGGCTATTAGCCAAAAAATGATGGATCGAACGCCATCCGAACAGCAATACTTGAAGCATCTCGCCCGCGCCATCCTGAAGTAATCGGGCGACAAAAATTTTGGGTGGAAATTCACCTGAAAAAATAGTAATATTGTGACCAACATGATCTACTTGAGTGCGCAAATCCGAGTTGCATTCTCTAAGGGCATACTGTTGAGAATATAGAGCAATGCACGGCAACGACATCGGCCACTCCTATCCATTCCATTCGGAACTCTTCCCTGGGGCACTATTCAATGCAAGAGAATTATTCTGAGGACCTTCAATCAAGAATACAGAAACTGAAAACAGAACATCGGGACCTTGATGACGTTTTGAAACGGCTGTCCGATGACCGCAGCACGGATGAACTGCAGATTCGGCGTTTAAAGAAACGTAAACTTCAGCTCAAGGATTCGATTGCCATGCTCGAGAGTCAGGCACTGCCTGATCTTTCAGCCTAAAAAGCAAGTCGCCCGCTTGCAAGAACCCGGCGGCTGTTTGCAAGGAACAGCCGTAAGTCTAGTATCTGTAGTAGTCCGGCTTGAACGGACCTTGTGCAGGTACGCCGATATATTTAGCCTGCTCCTCCGTTAGACGGGTGAGTTTGGCGCCAACTTTATCCAGATGCAGTCGTGCAACCTCTTCGTCCAGTGTTTTAGGAAGTACGTACACTTCATTTTGGTAGTTGTCCGGATTGTGCCATAGTTCAATCTGGGCAAGCACCTGATTGGTAAAGGAGTTCGACATGACGAAACTCGGGTGACCGGTCGCGCAACCCAGGTTCACGAGCCGGCCTTCAGCGAGCAGAATCAACCGCTTCCCATCAGGAAAGATGACATGGTCAACCTGTGGTTTGATGTTTTCCCACTCCAGTTTACGCAGTGATTCGACATCAATTTCCCCGTCAAAGTGACCGATGTTACAGACGATCGCCTGGTCTTTCATCGTCTGCATGTGTTCCATCGTGATGACATGCCAGTTACCGGTTGCGGTGACAAAAATATCTGCACGCGGTGCCGCTTCCTCCATTGACACGACCCGATAGCCTTCCATGGCAGCCTGCAGCGCGCAAATTGGATCAATTTCCGTGATCAGTACATTGGCACCCTGACCGCGCAGGGACTGGGCACAGCCCTTGCCGACATCACCATAGCCGCATACCACTGCCACCTTGCCTGCAATCATGATATCGCTTGCCCGTTTGATGCCGTCTAGCAGCGATTCCCGACAACCGTACAGATTGTCAAATTTGCTTTTGGTCACCGAGTCATTGACATTGAACGCGGGGCAAAGCAAACTGTCGTCAGCCATCATCTCATAGAGACGGTGGACACCTGTTGTGGTCTCTTCGGTCAGTCCGCGCACGTTCTCCATGAGTTCGGGATATTTCTGATGGAGTATCAGCGTCAGGTCGCCGCCGTCATCCAGCAGCATGTTTGGGCGCCAGTTGTCAGGGCCGAATATGGTCTGATCAACGCACCACCAGTACTCCTCCTCAGTTTCTCCTTTCCAGGCAAAAACGGGTGTGCCGGTTGCAGCAATGGCAGCTGCTGCATGATCCTGGGTGGAAAAAATATTACACGACGACCAGCGCACTTCAGCGCCGAGTTCCTGCAGTGTTTCGATAAGCACCGCGGTTTGGATCGTCATGTGAAGACAACCGGCGATACGGGCACCAGCCAGAGGTTTGTCGTTCGAGTACTTGTGGCGAAGTGCCATAAGCCCGGGCATTTCAGTTTCCGCGATCGCGATTTCCTTGCGTCCCCAGGCGGCAAGCTCGATATCTGCGATTTTGTAGTCTTGGGTTACTGTTTTCAGTGCGGTTGACATCGTGTTGTTCTCTAATTTCGGTTCGAATTTTGTTATTTTCTGGTGTCGAGTACTGCTGCATTAGCCAGGTCTTCAGCTTTGCCGGTATTCTCCCACGAGAAACTGTCTTCGGTACGCCCAAAGTGTCCGTACGCGGCAGTTCTGGAATAAATCGGGCGCAAAAGATCAAGGTCGGAGATGATGCGCTCCGGCCGCAGATCAAAGACCCGGCTCACAACCCTGGCCAATGCTTCATCGTCCAGCCCGGGACCCGCAGTTCCAAAACTGTTCACCATCATTGAGACAGGCTCCGCGACGCCAATGGCATACGCGATTTGAATCTCACAGCGTTCAACAAGCCCGGCCGCGACCAGGTTTTTGGCCACGTGACGCGCTGCATAGGCGGCCGATCGATCAACTTTGGAGGGATCTTTGCCGGAAAACGCTCCACCGCCGTGTCGAGCCATACCACCGTAGGTATCAACAATAATTTTGCGGCCGGTCAGCCCGCAGTCAGCTTTGGGCCCACCTTCAGTGAACTTGCCGGTCGGGTTGATCATGATGTTGTCACTGGAGGGCATCCAGCTGCCTTTCACGACGGGTTTGATAATCTCTTCAATTACAGCCTCTCTCAGCATACTGCTGCCGGCAGACTCATCATGCTGGGTTGAAACAACGATTTTGGAAATTGCGACCGGTTTGTCGTCTTCGTAGTCCACGCTTACCTGCGCCTTGGCATCAGGGCCAAGCCAGCTAAGCTTGCCTGATTTTCGTATCTCAGCCTGCCTTGCCATTAATCGATGGGCATAGGTGATTGGCAGTGGCATGAGTACGTCGGTTTCGTTGCACGCATAGCCGAACATCAAACCCTGGTCACCGGCACCCTGTTCTTTTTTTTGATCTTTGCCGGCATCAACTCCCTGGGCGATATCGGGTGACTGTTCATTGAGAAGATTGGTAATCTGAACCGCTTTGGAGTCATAACCCCACGTATCGTTGTCGTAGCCGATCTGCTTGATTGTTTCGCGTACCGTTGCTTCATAGTCGGGATTTTCGACCGTGGTACTGATTTCGCCGGCAATGATTGCGTGGTGAGTAAGCTCAGTGCCGCTGTTAATTGTTTTGACCAGGGTCTCACAGGCAACCCGGCTGTTTTTGTCCCTGGCGATCAGCGAATCCAAAATGGCATCGGATATCTGATCGGCCATTTTGTCTGGATGTCCTTCCGACACTGATTCGGAAGTAAAAGTGTAACGATTTGGCATTGATGCTATTCCGTTTAGAGTGCAGGTAATGTTATGTGAACAAATCGGGATTTATTTTATGGGACTTACATACATAACTTGACAATATCAAGCAGTATATCTTCTTGACAGTTCAACGGGTCTGCCACCAGATCTCCCTCCCTGTCCGATCGCCCGAGTCCCCAAGGCTAATATATTTAATGCGGCATTTACATCCGCA
>JAJDZL010000008.1 GCA_022824665.1 Gammaproteobacteria bacterium
CTCGCAGTGCGCACTTTTTCCAAGAAACCGCAAGACCAGTCCGGTGAAGAGCATTCCCTGATTGAGGTGACCGACCTTGATGCGTCCTATATTGGTGGAACAAAAGTGCTCGAAGATATCAATTTGTCTATTGAACGCTGCAGAACGGTTGCAATTGTCGGTGAGTCAGGCAGTGGTAAAAGCACCTTGGCTCGGGCTATAACGGGACTGCTGCCACCTTCGCGAGGTGTCGTAAAGTATGACGGCGAGGAGTTGCCGAGGTTTTACAAAAACCGCAGCAAAGATCAGCTAAGACAGTTGCAGATGATTTACCAGATGCCCGATGTTGCGCTGAATCCCAGACAAAAACTGCGCGAAGTCATCGGCAGACCGCTGGGCTTTTATTTTCAGATGGAAGGTGCTGAACGGGAGCGGCGGGTCAAGGAATTGCTCGAAATGATCGAATTGCCGACAAACTATATTGATCGCTTTACGCCTGAGCTGTCCGGCGGGCAGAAGCAGCGTGTATGCATCGCGCGGGCGCTTGCCGCACAACCCATTGTCATCATTTGTGATGAAGTCACCTCGGCATTGGATCAGCTGGTTGCCGAAGAAATTCTGAAACTGCTTGATCGGCTGCAGAAAGAGCTCAGGATGACTTATTTGTTTATCACGCACGATCTCGCAACTGTCAAGGCGATCGCAGACGAAATCGTTGTGATGCTGCAGGGCCGCATTGTCGAGCACGGGCCAAAAGAGGAAGTGCTGACCCCTCCGCATCACGAATATACCGAACTGCTGCTGAGTTCGGTGCCGGAGATGGACCCGGACTGGCTTGATAATCTGCTGGCTTCTCGAGCCGGAGCTGCAGCCGGAAATTAATTCCACAAATACGCATAGCAGTTGAATTTGTCGGCTCGGCTTGCTGCATGTTCCAGACAGCAACATTCGAATTCGTTCGGTCAGGCACTTACAACAAAACTTATGCTCAAACGATTCGTTCTCTTGCGGTTGGTCGTTATTCATGCGTGATCGCGTAGTGTTGGCCCGGGTTGAGTTGAATCAGGCGATGCCGGGAGATCGCTTCGGGCTGCCAGACTACCAGCCTGTAATCGCCAGGCAAGATATCAGCCCAGCTTACCGTACCGGGTTCCTGCATGACCGCGTAGTGCGCACTTGGAGGTACAAATGCCCAGCCATACATGGTCGGATGGAGGTCGCATCGTACATTCAATATCCCGGTTGCAGTTAGAGTTTTGCGTACCGTGATACTGCGCAATGGTGTCGCGACGTTGAAAACCGTGTTGTGCCCGTCGTCAAGGTGAGTGTTGTGAAGGATCGGATCTTCGTTCAGGATTTCAACTGTACTTCCTGCAGCAATGATTTGAAATCGGGGGACGAATTGATTTTCTCGAATCACGATTTTGCTAACATTATCGTTCTCGGCAACTGGAGCGAGCGCTTGTGGCCACTTTTCAAGGTAAAGCACCAGTGGTGTTGACTTGACGGCTGCAACTTCGATATCCAACTGAACGGTATCGCGGCTGGTATTCAGGATTGGAAGATCAAGCTGCCAGCGATAGGCAAGCGTAATTACAATGCTGCACGCGGCAAAGAATACACCGGCAAAGATCCAGCGACGCCTGCCAATTTTGAATTGCCGCTTGCGAATTGTGACCCGAGTATCTTTTCTCGCCCGGCGTTTTGCCTTATATTCTTGGACGCGTTGGACAATCAGACGGTAGAGCAGGCCAAACATAGATTAACTGCGGATTCCCATTAAGTTCATCGAACCAATTACAATCATCGGAAGTATTCACTTTGAAGTATATCAGTGTCCAACAGTTCATCCACTACGTCCAAGCCAAGGTAATTTGATGAGTGACGCGAGCGTACCGTTTTACCTGCAGCAAGGTGCCGAGACCCGGGTTTTTGAATCTGCCTACCGGCGACAGCTTGCAGTATTGCTGAAAGGACCAACCGGCTGTGGCAAGACGCGGTTTGTCAGACACATGGCGGCATCACTAGGGCGGCCGCTTTTCACTGTTGCCTGTCACGACGAGCTGTCTGCCGCAGATCTTTTAGGCCGCTACCTCATCAAGGACGATGAAACTGTATGGCAGGACGGACCTTTGACCAACGCGGTTCGAGCGGGTGGAATCTGTTACCTGGATGAAGTCGTCGAAGCACGCAAAGATACGACCGTGGTACTGCACCCGCTGTGTGATGACCGTCGCACGCTGTATCTTGACAGAACAGGCGAGGTGATACCCGCGCCGGCCGAGTTTATGTTGGTTGTGTCATTCAACCCGGGTTACCAAAACCTGTTCAAGAATCTGAAACAGAGCACCCGGCAGCGGTTTGTCTCTTTGAATTTTGATTTTCCTTCACCCGGCCTGGAGGCGCAGATCATTGTTGCCGAGTCGCAGGTTGACGACAAACTGGCGGGGACTCTTGTGGCATTGGGACAGCGGCTGCGCGAGGTGGAAGGACACGATATCGAAGAAACTGCTTCAACCCGACTGCTGGTTCATACTGCGCACCTGATTCAGGACGGACTGCCACCTCGAAAAGCATGTGAGGCTGCGCTGGTTGACTCACTGACGGATGACTCAATCATTCGCGAAAGCCTGCTGGAAATCGTAGATGCCTACTTCGCTGAATGACAACTACGTCACCGACGGTGTGGCGGTCATTTGGTACAGCCTGCTGTTTGGACTGGCGGGCAGATTAAGGCATCCAGGCTCAGCGGTTGTGGGCAATGAGCTTAGGCGCGGTCTTGGTCTGTACTTCCACGCTTTAGGCGGCGATCTCAAGCGCACCATTCCTGAGTCCGGCGAGCGCGAGAACGCGGTCAAATTCACCACACACGGTGGACTCGACCTGCAAGCCTGGACTGACGGCGATACCCTGCATCTGCCGCGTCGAATTAACCGCTTTCAGACTCGCGAACTAAACCGGGAATTGTTTTATTGGCTGGCCGGCATTTTGGCACTTGATGAGCCGCACAATGATTTTAGTCACCTTCCGCCGGGGGTTAGACATCTTTTGCAGGGTGTCGCGACGAGCGCACGCCTCCTCAAGGCATTCCCCAATCTCAAAGCAAGACATGACAGATTGTGTGCTGAAGAGCTGAGGCAGCGACGGCTCGCCTATGCTGACCCGTCTGGGAATACTCGTAATCCCGCACTGGTTCTGGAGTCAGCCATCCGCTACGAACTTGGCAGTGGTAAACCGTACTTGGAACCATCGCTTGAGGAGCTGGTTTCGAATGCTCGAGCCGGCGTAAAGATACCTGCCGGAACTCCGTGGCACGGGCGTACGGTACCGTTTTTACCCGTACCGCTTTGGCCGTATCGAAGTGCAAGCGTACCAAAAGTCCGTCTGCCCTGGTTCAAAACGGCGCGTACCCCGAAAGCGGATCAGGATTTGGAGTCAACCAGGACGGCAAAATTTGATGCTACTTTGGAAGTCGAACAGGCAGATGACCGCGCGGCAATCAATGATCATTACCTATACCCCGAGTGGAATACATTTGAGCGCGAATACAGGTCCAAGTGGTGTCGTTTGATCGAACAGCCACCCAAAGGCGGCTATTCGGCCGAGCTGGACTCCGGCTTTAAAGTGGTGGTAGATCAGGTTAGACGGCGATATCTGCTGCTTCGACAGGAACCCAAGTGGAAACGGTTTCTGGAATATGGTGATGATATTGATATTGACGCCTTTGTATCGGCGGCAGGCGATCGAAGGGGCTGTGGTGCTCAGAATGCAAGGTACTATCGCGAAAAAGAGCGACTGAACCGGGATATCTCGGTGGCAATACTGATGGACGCGTCCCGCTCTACGCAGGTCCGATTGGGCAATGTGCGAGTTATCGAGGTTGCCAAACAGTCACTCGCAGTGCTGGCTGAAGTGCTTGATTTAGCGGGTGATGATTTTGCCTTGTACAGTTTTTCCAGTGACAGTCGGCTGCGAGTGCGCTGCGATCGCATAAAAACTTTTGATCAGCTGTATGGCGACCAGGTGCAGAGAAATATCCTGGAAGTAAAACCGCAAAACTATACCAGGCTGGGTGCTGCGGTTCGACACGTAGGTGCCAGACTCGGCACCAGAAAAGGCCAACAAAAACTGCTGTTAATTCTGACCGACGGAAAACCGCATGATCCGACCGATCGTTATGAAGGAAAATATGCGCTGGAAGACGCGCGCAAAGCCATCATTGAGCAGCGTGCGAAGGGTATGGAGTGTTTCGGACTGACGATCGATCAGGCAGGTCTGCGTTATCTGAACCGCTTGTTTGGTCCCGGCCATTACGCGGTGTACTCACACCTGAATGCATTGCCTCAGATCTTGCCAAACCTGTATGCACGTCTTACGAATTTGCGCCTTGCGTGACGCGGCTCGCTTGTGCGTGAATGAACGAGTTGACCTGACAAAGAATCACGAGTGATGATGCGACTGAAACTCGCAAAAATATTCAGAACATTGACTGCACTGCTGATGCTTGGTTCGGCATTTGTGGCGCATGAGGCGGTGTCGGACGATGGGCTGATCATGGTCGTTGGTGATGTTCTGCCACTCAAGAATCAGGTCGTATGGAGAAACCTGGTACGCCTCGCTGAGCGCAAGGGTGGTGAAAACTTGATCATCGCATCCGCGCATGACCGACCCAAACTCTACGGCGGATTTACCCAACGTGCCTTTCAGAACTACGGAAAGTCTGCTGAGTTGCTCCCGCTGGCGGAACAGTTCCAGGAATTTTCAACAGATTATCGCTATCTCACCAAGGATGCGGAACTTGGTGAGCGTGTTCGACAAGCAGGCTCAGTGTTTTTTGTTGGCGGCCATCCACAACGCCTGTCAAAAGTGCTATTTAAAAAACGCGGCAAGCCAACCAATTTGGCGGATGCGCTCAAGGCTGCTTATGGCTCGGGCAGTCTGATTGTCGGAGGCATACCCGGTCGGGTCGTCGTGTCAACCCGGGTTGATCCGCTTCACGCGCTGCACGAAGGTGAAATTGACGAGGATCATATCCATCCCGGGCTCCGGCTCCTTGAACATGACTGGTACATTGATCAGCACTATTTCGGACGCGGTCGATTTGCCACCTCTTTGGTGGCAATGCATCAGTTCGAGTTTGATTATGGTGTGGGTGTTGGACTCGACACCGCCGCGGTGATTCATGGCACAACGGTCGAGGTGTTGGGAAACCGAGGAGTCGTAACCATCGATTTGACGCAAGCAAGCTTTAAGCAAACCAGGCGGGGAATGAAGGTGTCGAATGTCAAATTGAATTACCTGGAAAACGGCGATCGTATCGAGATGGACTCCGGTACTGTTGTACCCTACAGCGAAAAAATCAATGGATTTGAAATCAGTGCACCGGGTGAGAGCGCGCAAGGAATCTCACTTCCAGCGTCTCAAGAATTGATGCGGCCCGGTGAGATGGTTCGATTGATGTATGAAGCGCTTGATTCAAAAAACGGACAGGCACTTGGCTACGCGCTCCATCACGATAACGATGATGAAGGTTTTGAATTCAGGTTTTTTACCCGAGCCGATAGCAAAGGGTGGCTGTCGGTCGCTGACGACCAGGAACGATTCACCCTGACCAATATTTATCTGGACATCAATCCGCTATAGGAGCACATTAAATTTCACCCGCAGAATTGTGCGTTTGGCGATTAAGGCCCTCACGATTGAATTGGCGTGTGATTAAAGTCCCACATCGTCAGGATGTTTTCTCGCCCACCCAGTGCTGCAATCAATGCTGTTTGGTCGCGGGTGTACTGACTGATTACTTTGTCAGGATTCAGCACCTGCCTCAGACGACGCTGCAGTTGGGTTAACTGATCTTTACAACCTGGATCCTCGGCCCGATCATTCTCCTCCAGTGGGTCATTGGCGAGGTCGAACAGCTGCGGTGGATAGTCATCTGCATAGTGAACCAGCTTCCAGCCGCCTTCGCGAAGCATAAAGAAGCCTGCGGGTGTACCGCCGTCGTGATATTGTGAAAGTGCGAAACGCGGCTTTTGCGGAGCAGACACGACGCTTTGCAGGGGTTCGTTCAGGCAGGAGTCCGGGTGTTCGTGATCGATCCCGAGTGCTTGCAATACAGTATTGTTGAGATTGGTCAGTGAAACCGGCGCACTGCATCGCCCTGACTTGAATCCATCGCCCGCTGCGAGCAGCGGAATCCCGACTGAGTCCTCATACATCACCGATTTTGTCCAAAACCCGTGATGTCCCAGCATTTCGCCGTGATCAGACGTGTAGATGACCAGTGTTTGTCTGGAACTCTTGCAATTATCAACCGCTTCAAGTACCTGCCTGATATTGTCATCCAGAAAACTCACCAGCCCGAAGTAGCTTTTGACTGCTTGGGTGCGCATCGTGTCATCGTCGAAGTAGTCATCGTAGTTAAAGAAATTGCGGATTTCCTTGAGCACCGGGTGTTGGATTGTGTTCTGTGACGCACGGGTGTGAGAGCGGGAAAATTCGGCAATCTTGTGATATAGGTTGTAGAACGGTTCGGGTGCCGTAAGCGGATAATGCGGGCTTACGAATGAAACAAAGAGTACCCAGGGTTTGGAATTCGTCTTTCCTGATGAGTGCTGAATCCAGTTGCATGCCGCGGTGGTGATTCTGCGGTCATATTCGGTGTATTCGCTTTCTCCACAGCCGGCCTGTTCTGCCAGCTCGCGGGCCGATCGAAATTCCGGTAACGGGTCGCGCAAAAGGCCAATCGGCCAGCCCACACCATCATTGGCCAGATACATGGGCTCAATTTCTTCCACAAATCCGTTGTCATCTGCAGCACTTCGAAAATGAAGTTTGCCGAATGAAATGACGGGACAGCCCTGGCGGCGTACGCGATGCATCCAGCTTTCGAATTGCCCGTGGTAAGCCTGTGCAGAAGACCAGCAGCCGGTTTCATGCACTTGCAGTCCTGTTGCCAGCGACGCGCGTGCTGAAATACAGATGGGCGAGGGTGTATAGGCGTTGTCGAATACGGTGCCGCGTTTGGCGAGTTTATCCAGTATAGGCGTATGTATATCAGGGTGACCGTAGCAGCCTGAATATCGACGCGCGTGCTCGTCGGAGCACAGGATCAGTATGTTGGGGCTCGTCACCTTGGGCGATGGTCAAATGAACTGACTTCAGGCAGGTTGAACGGGTCATCCGTCCGGCAAATCAACCGGATTGTTTGAATTTCGGGTTGCCTTCAGCGTTTGAAAGCGCCTCGCGCTTCGCCCGGAAACAATCAGTGCGACAGAATCTGGCTCAAAAACAGTTTGGTGCGATCGTTTTGAGGATTCTCGAAAAACTCTTCCGGTTCGTTTTGTTCGATGATCTCTCCGTCGTCCATGAAAATAACCCGGTTCGCGACCGTTTTTGCGAAGCCCATCTCGTGGGTAACAACAAGCATTGTCATACCGCTTTTTGCGAGGTGGATCATTACATCAAGCACTTCCTTGATCATTTCCGGATCAAGTGCTGAGGTGGGTTCGTCAAACAGCATAATTCTGGGATTCATGCAAAGACTGCGCGCAATCGCGACCCGCTGCTGCTGTCCACCTGACAACTGTCCGGGGTACTTGTCAGCCTGTTCAGGAATACGTACCCGCTCGAGGTATTTCATTGCAGTCTGTTCGGCTTCGTCTTTGGGAAGTCTTCTGACCCAGATTGGTGCGAGCGTGCAATTCTCGAGGACTGTCAGGTGCGGAAACAGGTTGAAGTGCTGAAAAACCATACC
>JAJDZL010000152.1 GCA_022824665.1 Gammaproteobacteria bacterium
CTGCAATCCGAACTCTATTCATTAGATTGCCCGGTCTACACAAGTACCACCAAACGGTTAGCGAGGCAGTCGATTTAGCCGTTTATTGTAAACCGCAACTAATGTACCCGGACGAGAATTAATGTCGCACCTGAACCCCGGTGCGAATCATTCCACCCAGTCATCGAAAGGCACTAATCTACGAATCACCAGAATCGGCAACCCATTGAGATCGCATCCGGTCTTTCCGCATTCTTTATGGATTTCTTATCTCGTTTCAGTACCCCTGTTTCGCCAGGGCACTTCGTTTGATCTGAATTAGAGTTGCTTGAAAATCAAGTTTGTGCCTAAACGACTTAAGACTCTGTCTATCGGTGGCGATGAACTGCCCGCTAAGCATTTTCTTGAGATTGACTTACTGCCAAATGTAGCACTCTAGTGCTCAGTAATCCCGCTCGGTGCTTTCCCTGGCCCTGCCCGGGTGCCTCTCTTGATGAAGTAGTCGTCTTTCATTTGCTGCAGAGCATCCTGCAAATCCGCATCTTCCAATTGCGAATCTGGATTTGAAAGCAAGTTCTGGGTTTTTTGCCGGGTCACTCGCTCGCGTAAACGCATGACTATACCCTTGAATTCTGCTTCCAACGCACCGTCACTCGAATTGCTGGAAAAGTAATTCTCACTGGCAAACATACGGATTTGATCAAAATACTCGGTCGCCCGAAAGTTTTCCACCAGCTGTGCTGTTTTGATCTCTGGCTCCCTTTGGATATACCTCAGAACTTCAGCCAGTAAACGAGAATTTGGATCAGGCAATAGTCCGACATCCTCCAACTCATCTGCAAGTTGACCAAGCTCCGGGTGCTGAACCAGCATGACAATGGATTTACCAGCCAATGTATGTAAGTTCATGCCGCTCGGCACAGATCTTTCGATAACACGTTTTGTCTCACCCGGCCCCAGTACCGACAGTATCGAGGACTCCGACATACCTGTCAGCTTCGCAACCTCGGCAATCATCATGCGACGCAAATGCCCACCTTTCAATTCCGCGATGACCTTGCCAAATTCCTTGGCAAACTTCGCCTTTCCATCAGTGCGGCTGATGTCCGAACGGCGAAGTAACCCTCTGAAAATAAACTCCGTGATTGGTTCGCCTTGAGACATTCGCTCACGAAAAGCTTGCGCGCCTTCCTCTCGCACCATTGAATCCGGGTCCTGACCTTCCGGTAAAAACACGAAACTCACCATGTGACCATCCTGCATTGCCGGTAGCGTAGTCTGCATCGCCCGCCAGGCTGCCTTGTTTCCAGCAAAATCACCGTCAAAGCAAAACACCACCTCGTCCGCAGCACGAAATAGCTCTTTAACATGAAAAGGCGTTACCGCGGTACCCAGTGTCGCAATCGCATTCGAAACACCAAACTGCGCGAGCCCCACAACATCCGTATAACCTTCTACAACCAGCACCCTTTCTTCATTCTTGATCGCCCGCAGCGCTTTTTTGAATCCAAATAATTCGTTGCCTTTCTTAAACAGAATGGTTTCCGGTGAGTTGAGATACTTCGGCTCTCCCTCGCCAATCACCCGACCACCAAACCCGATCACCCGACCCCTTCGATCTTCAATCGGAAACATCAGCCGCCCCCTGAATCGATCATAGGTTTTGTTCTCTTTGCGAATAATCAAGCCAGCCTTTTCCAGCAGCACCTTATCCTTTTCATTTCGGCCAAACTTCTTTAACAGAAAATCCCATTCATCCGGCGCATAACCGAGCTCGAATTGACGCGCCACCTCCGGTGTAATGTCCCTGGCCTTAAGGTACTTCTTGGCTTGTGCTGAACTGGTGCTTTGGTAAAGCTGATTTTGATACGCTGAACTCACTTTTGCCATTAACTCCAGCAATATGTTGAAATCTCCATGCTGGGGGGAGCCGGAGTACGTGCGCGGCACCTTCATGCCAACACTCGCGGCAAGCTCTTCTACGGCGTCAAGAAACCGGTAGTTGCCGTAATTCATCATGAACTGAATCGCAGTACCGCTCTCGCCACAACCAAAGCAATGATAAAACTGCTTGGCAGGACTAACGTAAAACGAAGGGGTTTTCTCGTTGTGAAAGGGGCAGCACGCCTTGTACTCCCGACCAGCCTGGGTTAAGGGAACCTGGCTGTTGATGACAGAAACGATGTCGACTCGCGACAGTAATTCCTGAATGAATTCGTTTGATACTCGTCCCGCCATATAAGCCCTCAATCAATCATGCACATCATGTACGTCAATGCATACCCTGCCTGTCAATTGTAGCAAATGAATCGGCGCGCGCGAACCCCGGAACGAATATCCTCGCACCAGAAAAAAACGCACTTGGCCGCTACACCGTGTGCAGCGCCAGTTCTGCAAAATGAAATGATTGAACAAGTACCGGCTGAACAAGTTTAAATCAGCCAGCATTGTGGGAAAGTCTAATAATGCCTCGGGCGAAAACCTCGCTGGCGCATCATGCGCTTTTTCTCGCGCTTTACGGCCGCGGCAGCTTTTCTTTTGCGGACACTCGTTGGCTTTTCGTAATATTCGCGCTTGCGAATTTCACTGAAAATCCCTGCTCGCTCACAAGAGCGGCGGAATTGCCTGAGAACTAAATCAAATGGTTCGTCGCTTCGGACGCGAACACTGGGCATGTAGGAAAACACCTCCGGTTACAAGTGTCGAATTCCATCGATCCGACACAAAATTTGTCTATAAACAAAGAAATTATATAGTGCTACAAAAATGAAGGATTTATTTTTTGTTCGAACACACTCACCTGATTCACTCAAATTTTGTTTTTTTCTTGTTTATTCGCTCTAATGTAGGTATGATGTTCTAAAAAATACAAAAAAGAAGGAATATTTTGCTATGGATAAAATCGATCTTAAAATTTTAGACTGTATTCAGGAAAATGCCGATCTGTCAGCCAGTCAAATTGCGGAACAAGTTGAACTGAGCACGACCCCCTGCTGGCGTCGTATCAAGAAACTCGAAGCGGATCAGGTGATTCAGTCCAGAGTCGGGCTCCTGAACCGCGACAAGCTCAACCTGGGTATCGATGTGTTTGTCGCCATCCGAACCGATCAACACAACGCGGCCTGGCTCGAGGAGTTTGCCGCCGCGGTAATCAAGTTTCCCGAGGTCGTTGAGTTTTACCGAATGAGCGGGCAGATGGACTACCTGATGCGTGTTGTCGTGCCAGACATCGACGAGTTCGACAAGTTCTACAAACGCTTGATTTCAGCCGTAGATATTCACGACGTAAGTTCCAGCTTCGCGATGGAAAGAATCAAGTACACCACCGCGCTCCCGCTGCAGTACGCACTGAACGACAAGTAAGCCCTGATTAAGTAAAATTTTGTCGACATGTCGACCCCCTAGCTTTCTTAAAAAGGGTGCAGTAATCGTGACAAAACCACTTTGGACGCCAGACCCAAAAGCCGTTGAATCCGCAAACCTTACCCGGTTTGCCGGCTACGCTGGCGATACCTGGAACATCGGTATTGACAAATA
>JAJDZL010000168.1 GCA_022824665.1 Gammaproteobacteria bacterium
GACGCAGGTTATCTGCCAAGACCTAACGCGTAAGGACTTTTCCAAAGATTCAGTTGGCGCTCTGGCCTCGGCGAAATCCGTTGCTTATAGGGGTCATTGAACCTGGCTTGCTGGTGCGTATCAATGCGCTCAAAAATTCATGTTTTCAAACGATTAGATTGAGTGCTTACACTGCTCAAAGACAATAACATACGGCGGTCAATGCGCGATGCGTCTTAAATGGTCAACTTATAATGCGAGTCAAACCCGCTCAAATACAACGCTTTAACTGATGCACAAAATAACCATATCGGCACCCGCGCGGCTACATTTGGGATTTGTTGGTTTGCAGGACCACACAGCCAGCGAATTTGGGGCGTTGGGACTGGCCATTGATCGACCGCAAACCGTTGTTGAAGCCTGCCGACATGCGAGTTGGAAAGTTTCAGGTTTAGTGCAGGACAAGGTCGAGCGAATCAGACAGAGACTGGCAGCGGCAATGGTACTGGACGTTCCGCTTCATTTAAATGTTGTAGAGAGCATCCCTGAACATATTGGACTTGGCTCTGGAACCCAGTTGGCGATGGCACTCGCAACTGCCTGCACCGGCATCAATGGCCTGTCGATCAAATCAGAAGAGCTATCGGGATTACTCGGTCGCGGCACACGCTCTGGCATCGGCACCGCGGCGTTCACAAAAGGTGGCTTCCTGGTTGATTGTCATGCCACCTCCCCGAATCAGGCGCGGGCTATTTCGAAGAGAATTGAGTTTCCGCATGAGTGGCGATTCATTCTGGTTTACGATGATGGCTATCAGGGAATTCATGACCAGTCCGAGTTGGACGCATTTAAAAACCTGGGTGCGCTCTCGCATGAACGAAGTGCTGATTTGCACGCGTTGTTGATGACTCAAGTATTGCCAGCGCTTGAGGCGCGTGACATCGCTTCGTTTGGTCAGGCAATTACTGCCATTCAATACAAGGTTGGTGATTTTTTTGCACCGGTTCAAGGTGGTCGATTCCTGAGCGTCAGAGTGGCAGACGTTCTTGACTATGCGCTAAGAAACGGCGCGGCCGGGATCGGCCAGAGTTCCTGGGGTCCGACCGGATTCATCCTGGTCGAATCTGAATCAGCTGCGCGGGTCTTGCAAAACCGCCTGCAGGATTGCATCGGGGATCACGAAATTCACTTACAGGCGCTAAGGGCGCGCAATACCGGCGCGTCAGTTCGAATTGAGAATAATGATCGCCAATTGAGCGACAGTCAAACTTTGGAATCAGTTTAATCGGGAGAAGCCATGGCCAAAAGAAAAATACTTCACATGATTACACCTTCAGACAACGTCAGTCCCTTTGATGTCAATATGGCGGTAGATGCGGGTTATGAGGTCATTGTTCCACACTCGGCGGTGGCTGTTTCAAGTGTCGCGGATTTCGTTCAGGATGCGATATTTTCCCGTCCGCCGAAAAGCGCATCTGCAACCGGAATGTTTATTGGCGGCTATGATGTCAATCAGGCATCGGACATGTTGGACGCAGCCAAAAAAGCCATGGTACCGCCTTTTGAGGTTTCCGTATTTGCCGACCCGAATGGTGCATTTACGACCGCAGCAGCACTCGTGGCTGTGATCGAAAAATGCCTGAAAAAGCACGCAGCCAAACCGTTGCAGGATATCAGGCTTAGAATCTTGGGCGGCGGGCCGGTTGGTCTGAGTACGGCCGTGCTTGCCACCCAGCGAGGTGCTTCCGTGTGCCTGGTTCGACTGACGCCGCGCGCGGATGATGGTGCCGCGCTTGAGTTTGCCGAACGTTACGAGCTTACAATTGAATCGCTTCGAGCCCTGGAACAAAGCGATAAGATCAATGTCGCTGCTGATGCCGAGGTGATTGTCTCGACCGCCAAAGCCGGTATCGAGGTATTGAATCAGGAAGTCCTTGATCATGCGTCTAATCTGCTGGTTGCAGCGGATGTAAATGCAGTCCCGCCAACCGGAATTGAGGGTGTGGAAGTCACGCATAACGGCAATGACGTTGCCGCCTCCTGGGGATCATTTAAGTCGATTGGTGCACTCGGAGTCGGTCGGGTGAAGTACCAGACACAGGCCCAAATGCTAAAGTCAATGCTCACCTCAGAAGACTCGCTGGTGCTTGGCCTGGCTGAAGCATATTCCGAAGCTGTCAGGCATGCCTGACATTCATGCATGTTTGCTAATTGGGCTAAGCGTTCGCCCTTTGGCAGCGTCAGCGGTGAAAGCTGGTATTGAAGTGTACGCGATTGATCTTTTCGATGATCTGGATACCCGAACATGTTCAGTCAGTTCTCTTGCCGTTGAGTACGCTGGCGGCGGACTGGCTAACACCGCCTTGTTTGCAAGTATTGCAAAGCTTGACCCCGCGCAGCAGCTGCCGGTTGTATACACCGGAGGGTTTGAATGCAACCCGGATCAAATCGAAAAGATTTCCAATAAAAGAAAGCTGCTCGGCAATTCAGCCGCCATTATCGCGTCAATCAAAAACCCTGATCAATTTGCGAGGGTACTTTCCGAGCTCAGTATTCCCGCGCCGAAGATCTGTTTTGAGCAACCGGGCGACGATAGAATTTGGCTGCAAAAGAAAACTGGTACCAGTGGTGGAATGTCCATCAAATTCGCGGCGGATTCGAACTGTGAGGCAGGCTCCGGTCTATATTTTCAGGAGTTTAAAAACGGCCGGATTATCAGCGCGACTGTACTTGCGACCGATGTAGATGCACAAATTGTTGGTTTTTCAGAACAGTGGTGCACAGATTCAGATCAACAGGAAGAATTTGCCTATGGCGGCGCAGTATCGATTGCGAGCGAATCCCTGCCACCGGCAGTCAAGGACTCAATTAAGCAGGCCGCTGATTCACTGGTTGCGCACTTTGGACTGCGCGGTCTAATT
>JAJDZL010000043.1 GCA_022824665.1 Gammaproteobacteria bacterium
TTTATTTAACAGTGTAATGGAAAAAGAGTTTTCGGAGGATGAGACGATGGGCTACATGACAAAGCAGTTTAGGAAATCTATCAGAAGATGGAAAGAAAAAGAGAGAAAAGAAGCACGCATGGAAGGACACATGGAAGGACACATGCAAGGTGTTAAGGAAACTTTGCAAAATCTGGTGGTACAGAAGTTCGGTGACATTCCCGCAGCGGACAAGAAGCGCATTGAAGCGGCGCCATTTGAGCAGGTTGAAAAATGGATCAATCGGATTATTGGTGCAAATTCTTTGGAGGAATTGTTCGGTAATTGAGGGGCTATCGGGTCAATGGATTCAGCCAAATCGAATTCATTTCTACGTCGTTGAATATGCGCCTATGCACCAAAATGGTGCATGGCACATGACTGTTCGCCGGGCGAACACCTTCAAATGCACCATTTTGGTGCATGAATCTGCGAAATGTTGGAATTTACAAGGTCACTCACAGACATTCAATTTGCGCACAGTCGTTCAAACCCAATGCCCAAAATTGCCGTCCTCACCGCCGTTTTGAAAATAACTAATTTCACTTTGAATCGTATACTTCAAGATCGTTGGTACTCGTCATTGAGTAGTCGATCCGACAGGCAAAATTGATAATGAACAAGGTAAGTCGTGATATTCACACCATTGCAATTGTCGGTGCAGGATCCTGGGGGACTGCAATTGGCGCGTGGCTGAGCCGGAACGGACATAAAGTCCGGATTTGGGACATTGATCAAGCGGTGATCGATGATGTAAACCAGACTCACTGCAATTCACGCTATCTGCCCGGCTGCAAATTGCCATCTGGTCTGCAGGGCTTTACAACGCTTGAATCCGCAATGCAATCCTGTACGATTGTTGTTATTGCTGTACCCAGCCGAGTTTTTGACAGCGCCACCAGGCAAGTCAAATCACACCTCCACCTGATGGACCCGCAAAAACCCCCGGTCATTATTTGGGGAACCAAGGGTTTCGCATCGGCAAGCGGTCATCTGCTGAGTGATATTGCAGATCGTGTGTTTGGGGAGACCGCGATTACTGCAACCATAGCCGGCCCGAGTTTTGCCTATGAGGTTATTCAGGGGCTGCCAACGGGATTTGATCTGGCCTCCAGATCAGAGCACAACCTGGAAGCCATCGCTAATCTGTTTCGTAATCAAACTGCGCTCGTCTATACCACGACCGACATCGTCGGTGTGCAAATTGGCGGCGCGACCAAGAACGTCATCGCAATTGCCGCAGGCATTTCCGATGGCCTCAAATTTGGTATCAATACCCGTTCGCTGCTCATCTGCCGAGGATTCGCTGAAATGAACCGGCTCAATGTCGCACTCGGCGGTCAAACAGAAACACTGATGGGACTGTCAGGAATGGGCGATCTTCTGCTGACCTGTACCGGGGATTTGTCGCGCAACCGCCGACTCGGGTTGGGACTCGGCGCAGGAAAACAGCTAGACACTATTCTGGCTGAGATTGGCCAGGAAGTCGAAGGATTGCAATCAGCCAGGGAAACCTATCATGTCGGACGGAGACTTGATGTCTTTATGCCCATGACCGAGCGCGTTTACCGAATCCTGTACGAGGGTCTACCGCCTATGCAGGCCGCGCATGAGTTACTGGCCATCGGACCGAGTTTGTCCGAATAAAATTAACGTAAATTGATAAAGCGGCCAAGTTTGCATAATTTTGCAGTAGATTTAGCACATTATTCTCAATTAATTGCTATATTATTCTTGGATTCGAAAGCCGGTTCGCTGAACCGGCTTCAGTATGCTTTATCCAGTCAAAACAATTTTTTTACACGACAGGTGAATTTGGCTTGACTGAACTTGTTCAGAATTCTGATTTGACGCGACTGAATTTACCATTTCAGTCCGGAACCGGGCGTATTCTCATTACGCAGACGGCTGTTACAGTTATCGGTACATTTGTCGCTGCATTTTTTGGTTTTACTGCGCTTTATTCGGCGCTGCTCGGAGGACTTGCGTGTATTGTTCCGAATGCTTATGCGATTTGGCGGGTGTTTGGCCACAACCGGGCGCTCCATCCTAGTGACCCGCGCGTCTTCGGCGTCATGCTGAGAACCGAACTTGTCAAGATTGCAATCACGGGATGTGTGTTCGCGGCAATTTTCTGGCTGGTAAGCCCGATTAATCCAATATCAATGTTTGCAGTATTCTCGGTGGTAACCTTTGCCGGCTGGGTGGAAGCCGGTCTTCGCATTCGCTGATATACTCCCTTAACCGATTACTGATTACCGTCCGGAACTCATGGCTAGCAGCGAAACCCTGACCGCATCAGGCTACATCAAGCACCACCTGCAAAACCTGACGTTTGGCAATCACCCGGACAATGGCTGGTCGATTGCGCACAGCGCCGAGGAAGCAAGCGAGATGGGTTTTATGGCAATTCATCTGGACAGCATGTTCTGGTCTATTGTTCTCGGCATTCTGTTTCTGGTCGTGTTCCGCATGGTTGCCGTACGGGTTACCAGTGGGACGCCCGGAGCACTGCAGAACTTCATTGAATGGATAGTCGACTTCATTGAAGATAACGTTCGCGGGTCCTTTTCAGGGAAAAATGATCTGATCGCGCCGATGGCACTGACACTGTTTGTCTGGGTGCTGCTGATGAACCTGATGGACCTGGTACCGGTTGACTGGATACCTGAGCTTGCAAAACTCCTCGGCATCGAGTACATGAAAGTCGTACCGACAACCGATCCGAACATTACTTTTTCACTGGCACTGTCCGTCTTTGTCCTGATGATCTACTTTAATATCAAGATCAAGGGTCTCGGCGGTTTCCTCGGCGAATTAACCCTGCAGCCATTCGGCAAGTACATGATGCCGGTGAATCTGTTTCTTGAAGGCATCAGCCTGTTGGCTAAGCCGCTTTCGCATGCACTGCGACTGTTCGGCAATCTCTATGCAGGGGAGATGATATTTATCCTGATCGCACTTTTATACAGCACCGGTTGGGTGCTGGGAATAATGGGCGGTTTTCTGCAGTGGGCGTGGGCTGTGTTTCACGTGCTGATCGTCTTGCTGCAAGCATTTATTTTCATGGTACTGACAATCGTCTATATGGACATGGCACACCATGAACACTGATTTGAATTCAATCATAAAGGGCTGTTAACACGGAGATTACATTATGGAAGCAGCATTGTATTTTATCGCTGGCGCCGTTTTACTTGGCATGGGTGCAGTTGGCGCCGCAGTTGGTATCGGTATTCTCGCCGCGAGATTTATTGAAGCTATTGCGCGACAACCAGAACTGCTGCCAATGTTGCGAGTTCAGTTTTTCATTATGATGGGACTCGTAGACGCGGTTCCGATGATTGGCGTCGGCATCGCATTTTACATATTGTTCGCAGTCGCCTGATACAGACCGGTCAATGGTTGACCGGTTTAAATTTAACTGTTGTAGAGCAAAACAATGAACATTAACCTGACGCTAATTGGACAATCGATTACGTTCATCATTTTCGTCTGGTTTTGCATGCGGTTCATCTGGCCACCAATTATGGAGGCACTTAATGAACGTCGCAAAACCATCGCCGATGGGCTGGCTGCAGCTGCAGAAGGACAGCGCGAACGCGAACGCGGGCAACATGATGCGGATCAACTGATCGAAGAAGCTAAATCGCAGGCTCAGGAAATTATTTCGAAAGCTGAAAAGCGTGGTGCCGAAGTCGTAGCAGAAGCTAAAGATGAAGCCCGTGCCGAAGGAGACAAAATCATCATTGCCGCCCGCAGCGAAATCGAAATGGAAGCCAATCAGGCCAAAGAACAGCTCAGGGTGCAGGTCGCGCAATTGGCGATTGCCGGGGCTGAGCAGATTTTGTCTCGGGAAGTCGATTCAAAAACGCATGAGAAAATGCTCTCTGATCTTGCCGGCAATCTCTAGACTACGATTCTGATTCGATGACTGATTCTTCAAGTATCGCAAGACCTTACGCACAGGCGGTATTTGATCTGGCTAAAGAGTCCGGCCGTTTTGAGCATTGGAGTCAATGTCTGGACCTGCTAAGCGAGATCGTTAATCACCCTGACTTCGGGCCATTGGTGGGCGACCCCCGAATTACTCGTCAGCAGGTGCTGGACGTGGTTCTGGAAATTACTGGCGATAGACTGGAAGATGAGGACCGAAACTTCGTCCGTATTCTGAGCCATTATCGACGGCTGTCTGCACTGCCACTGATTGCCAGGCAATATGAATCACTGCGCGCTGAGCATGAAGGAATTGTCGAAGCACAACTTGAAGTCGCTTACGATCTTGACGAGCAACAGCAGGCGAACCTGACAGACGCCCTGCAACAGCGTCTCGGACGTAAGGTGCGGCTGTCGAGTCGGGTGAATGAAGAACTTATCGGCGGTGCGGTGGTACGCGCCGGTGACTGGGTGATCGACGGATCGATTCGAGCCCGGCTCAATAAACTGTCTAGTTCGCTTGGTGTGTAAACCATAAACAAAGCGTAACTGCCATTACTGAACAAAGAGGATAACTACAGATGGCGATGCAATTGAACCCGTCCGAAATCAGCGAGCTGATCAAAGCCAGAATTACGGACTTTGATGCAACCGCACAAGCAAGCAGCGAAGGAACTGTCGTATTGCTGACCGACGGTATCGTCCGGATTCATGGTCTGGCCGATGCACTGCAGGGCGAAATGCTTGAATTTCCAGGCGACACCTTCGGACTTGCACTGAATCTAGAACACGACTCTGTTGGAGCCGTGATACTCGGCGACTATGAACACATTACCGAAGGCGATACGGTGCGCTGTACCGGCAGGATTCTTGAAGTGCCGATCGGTGAGGGCTTGCTTGGCCGGGTTGTTGACTCGCTAGGCCGCCCGCTGGACGGAAAAGGTCCGATCGACGCGAGCGGTACTGCACCGATTGAAAAAGTCGCCCCGGGCGTGATTACGCGCCAATCGGTGTCTGAACCTGTGCAGACCGGACTCAAATCCATCGACTCTATGGTGCCGATCGGCCGCGGCCAGCGAGAGCTGATTATCGGTGACCGTCAGACCGGCAAGACCGCTGTCGCACTCGATGCAATCATTAATCAGAAAGGTACCAATATCAAGTGCATTTATGTGGCGATCGGACAAAAAATTTCGAGTATTGCCAATGTTGTTCGTAAACTGGAAGAACACGATGCCATGGAACACACCATCATTGTCTCTGCGTCGGCTGCGGAAAGCGCTGCAATGCAGTACATCGCACCTTACTCCGGGTGTACGATGGGCGAGTACTTCCGCGACCGCGGAGAAGACGCACTGATCATCTACGACGACCTGACCAAGCAGGCCTGGGCCTATCGTCAGGTATCCCTGCTGCTCAGAAGACCGCCAGGTCGAGAAGCCTATCCCGGCGACGTGTTCTACCTGCATTCACGGTTACTGGAACGCGCTTCACGTATCAATCCCGAATATGTTGAGAGCCTGACCGACGGTGAAGTTACGGGTAAAACCGGTTCTCTGACCGCACTGCCGATCATCGAAACGCAGGCCGGTGATGTCTCGGCTTTTGTGCCAACCAATGTGATTTCAATCACGGACGGGCAGATTTACCTGGAAAGTGACCTCTTTAACGCCAACATTCGACCGGCAATCAATGCGGGCCTGTCGGTATCACGGGTCGGTGGTGCCGCACAAACTCCCATCGTAAAGAAACTCGGCGGCGGAATTCGACTGGCGCTCGCCCAGTATCGAGAACTCGCCGCGTTCTCCCAATTCGCATCAGACCTTGATGAGGCCACCCGCAAACAGCTTGAGCGCGGACAGCGCGTTACGGAAGTCATGAAGCAGCCACAATATGAGCCGCTGTCAGTCGCGGAAATGTCGTTTGTGCTGTATGCCGCAAATGAAGGCTATCTTGACGCTCTGGAAGTCAATCAGGTTGTTGGATTTGAACATGCGATGCGGGCTTATTTACGATCAAACTACGCCGACCTCATTGACAGTATCAACGCGGAGCCTGTCTTCAGCGATGAAGTTGCAACTGCAATGAAAGAGGCGCTTGAAGATTTCATGAAAAACGGCTCCTGGTAATCCCAGACACATCTTGAGTTTCATCCGGTAGAGTAAACAGATGGCTGGCGCAAAGGAAATACGGACCAAAATTCGCAGTATCCAGAATACTCAGAAAATTACGTCGGCAATGGAGATGGTGGCAGCCAGTAAAATGCGCCGTGCCCAGGAACGCATGCGCGCGGCGCGCCCCTACGCGGAATCTATTCGCAGGGTTGTCGCACACCTAAGGCACGCGCACCTCGAATACAAGCATCCCTACTCGATTGAAAGAGACGTTTCGAAAGTCGGCTACATTATTGTCAGCTCCGATCGGGGGCTGTGTGGCGGACTGAACATCAATCTATTTCGCGCAGTGCTGGAAGCGATCGTGGATTGGGACAGCAAGAGCGTTCCGGTCAAATACGGTGTCTTCGGCAATAAGGGCTTGGGATTTGTGCGCCGAATTGGCGGTGACATTCTGTGCCAGGCGACGCATCTTGGCGATGCTCCACAAATTGTTGAGCTGGTTGGATCGATCAAAGTGATGCTCGATGCATACGAAGAAGAGGAAATCGATCGCCTCTATCTCGTCAGCAACAATTTTGTCAATACCATGACACAAAGCCCGTTAGTCGAGCAGATACTGCCGATTCAGCATGGACAACCGGCCATAGAAATGACCCATCACTGGGACTACCTGTACGAGCCGGAGTCGCGCGAGGTGGTCAACTCACTGATGCAACGCTACATCGAATCAATCGTGTATCAGGCTGTCGTGGAAAATATTGCGTGCGAACAGTCAGCCCGCATGGTCGCTATGAAAGCTGCCTCTGATAATGCGGGCAATCTGATCGATGAGCTGCAGCTGATATACAACAAGGCCCGACAGGCTGCTATCACTCAGGAGATTTCAGAAATTGTCGGCGGTGCAGCCGCAGTGTAGAACGGACGAATTTGAATCATTGCAATTTAGAGGAATATCAACAAAATTCCCAGTAAACAAGAGGACATCATGACACAAGGGAAAATAGTCGAAATCATTGGAGCCGTCGTGGATGCCGAATTCCCGCGCGGCGAAGTTCCAAAAGTTTATGACGCACTTACGGTAGACGAGACCGGACTCACACTGGAAGTTCAACAGCAAATGGGCGATGGCGTGGTTCGAACAATTGCGATGGGCTCAAGCGATGGCTTGCGACGCGGGCTCCCGGTAACCAATACAGGCGATCCAATTAAAGTTCCGGTCGGTGAGGCCACACTCGGTAGAATTATGAACGTTCTCGGTGAGCCCGTCGATGAAGCCGGACCGGTTGAGGCGGAACACCACTCACCGATCCACCGCAAGGCACCAGGCTTTACGGATCAGGCAACCGCGGTGGAGATTCTTGAGACCGGCATCAAGGTCATTGACCTGATCATGCCGATCGCAAAGGGCGGCAAGATTGGCCTGTTCGGCGGAGCCGGTGTTGGCAAGACGGTTACGCTGATGGAACTGATTCGAAACATTGCGATAGAACACGCCGGTTATTCAGTGTTCGCGGGTGTTGGCGAGCGAACCCGGGAAGGTAACGACTTCTACCACGAAATGCGAGAGGCAGACGTGCTGAACAAGGTTGCGCTGGTCTATGGACAGATGAATGAACCGCCAGGCAACCGCTTGCGAGTTGCACTTGCCGGGCTGACGATCTCGGAACACTTTCGCGATGAAGGCCGCGATGTGTTGCTCTTTATCGATAACATTTACCGCTATACGCTGGCCGGTGTTGAAGTGTCCGCGCTGTTGGGCCGAATGCCTTCAGCGGTGGGTTACCAGCCAACACTGGCTGCAGAGATGGGCATTCTCCAAGAGCGCATCACCTCTACCCGCACTGGATCAATTACCTCGTTTCAGGCGGTTTACGTCCCGGCAGACGATCTCACTGATCCGTCACCGGCAACAACTTTTGCCCACCTGGATGCAACACTGGTTCTTTCCCGGCAAATTGCCGAACTCGGAATTTACCCCGCGGTCGACCCGCTAGATTCCACCAGTCGACAGCTAGACCCGCTCGTGGTTGGTCAGGAACACTACGATACCGCGCGGGCGGTGCAGGGTACGCTGCAACGTTATAAGGAGTTGCGTGACATCATTGCGATTCTGGGTATGGACGAATTGTCAGAAGAAGATAAACAGACTGTCTCTCGAGCCCGTAAAATCCAGCGATTCCTGTCGCAGCCATTCTTTGTGGCAGAAACTTTTACCGGCAGCGCCGGCAAGTATGTGTCGCTGGCTGACACGATTAAGGGCTTTCAGGGTATTGTTAATGGCGACTACGACGATATACCTGAACAGGCTTTCTATATGGTCGGTCCCATCGAAGAAGTTGTCGCGGCGCATCAAAAGGCTGCCTGATTAACCATTTGTTCTAGTTTGCCAGTGTAATGTCAACAATCGCGGTAGAAATAGTCAGCGCCGAAGAAGCTATCTGGTCGGGAAACGGTACCATGGTGTTCGCGCCCGCCGAGATGGGTGAAATTGGTATTGCTCCAAGTCATGCGCCATTGCTAACTCGGCTGAAACCGGGTGAGGTAAGAGTTCAGCTCGAAAGCGGTGAGGAGCAGTTTTTCTTTGTCTCCGGCGGCTTGCTGGAAATTCAACCGCACCTGGTAACGGTTCTTTCAGACACTGCGCTGCGGGCCGCAGACCTGGACGAAGCCAAGGCGCAGGAAGCAATCAGAAAAGCAGAACGAGACTTGCAGGATAAGACCTCACAAATCGAGCTGGCCAAGGC
>JAJDZL010000173.1 GCA_022824665.1 Gammaproteobacteria bacterium
ACGATCGGACAATGACGACAAAGGTGCTTGCATCCGCGGCTCGTTTCGACAAAACCGACTTTTTTTTGCGATCCATCCACTGCAGTCAGGGTGGAGTAGTTGTCGAGTGCGGGCAGTCCGGAACGATCCGGCTTAACAAATTCAAGTTTGTCGAGTGTATTCCGCGTCGCGCGAAAATCGTCTAAATTCGCGCCCGTGTGCAAAGCACGACAAAGTGCCAGGAGATCAGCTTCCGATTCACCGCCAAACACAAAATCGCAGCCAAGCGAGCGAAAATACGTATCGTTGACCGGCGCGTAGAGCCCATAAACACACAGCGAAGCGTGTGGAAACAGGTTTTTCAGTTGCGGGATCAGCTCGGCGGCAAGACGCGCACCGGCGTGCATGATCAGGTGAATTGCGATGAGCCTCGACCCTGAGATGCGTTTGCCATCGAATGGTTCGTTGGCGAGATCAATGCACTCAACTTCGAATCCGTCCTGTTTCAGCCAGGCTGCCGGTTCGGCCAGGGCGAACGGCTGCCGCCCGATTTCGTAGGGGCTGATCAGGGCGACTTTCATTGCTGGAAACTGTCGACAGGCTCGCTACAGAAGTCCCAGGCTCAGCAGCGCATCTTCGCTCATTCTGTCCTTTGTCCAGGGCGGGTCCCAAACCAGCTCAACATGAACATCTTCAACACCGTCGACGCACTTGACCGCGCATTCAACTGTGCCGGGAAAGGTTTGTGCGACCGGACAGCCCGGTGTGGTCAGTGTCATTTCGATGTTCACACGATCCGGATTACTGACATCGATTGAATAAATCAGGCCGAGGTCGTATATGTTGATCGGGATTTCAGGGTCATAGACACCTCTTAGCGCATCAACAATCTGCTGTTCCAGAACCAGATCAGTAATCGACGCGGTTTCGTTTGCTGCCTCTGGTGTGGCTGGCTCCTGCTCGACTGGATTGGATTCAAGGAATTCGGCAATAAAGTCGTAGCCTGAATCCTTGTGTCCGCCTGGTGGATTGTTATTGCTCATGCTGAGACTACTCCGTAGTGACCTTCTCGTCACTGCCGTTGATGGCGGCGAGCGCCGTGTGCCATGGAAGTGTTGCGCATTTTACGCGGGTGGGAAACTCACGTACACCGCTTAGCACCTCGAGCTTGCCGATGTCGGCCGGCTCGGTGTGAGTTAATCCGGTAACGCGTGAGCGGAACTTTTCAAACAGTGCTTCGGCCTCAGCCTTGGACAAATTCTTGAGCATCTCTGTCATGATTGAAGCCGACGCGAGGGAAATCGCGCAGCCCTGACCGACAAATCGCACATCCTTGATGACCTCGTCGTCGTCGACCAGACACTGCAGCGTCAACTCATCACCACACAGCGGATTGACGCCTTCAGCGTGGCAATTCGCCGATTCCAACTGGCCGAAATTACGCGGATTGCGGCTGTGATCAATGATCACCTCCTGGTAGAGCGCTTTTAGGTCGTCCATCATACGCCAAACAGTTCCCGGGCATCATCAAGCGCATCGAACATTCGGTCAATTTCCGCATGCGTGTTATAGACGGCAAAAGAAGCCCGTGCAGTTGCTGCAATATTGAAGTGTCGCATGACCGGCATTGCGCAGTGGTGTCCAACCCGGATTGCCACGCCTTGACGGTCGAGTATCGTACCAATGTCGTGTGCGTGAATTCCGTTCAGTGTAAAAGCAAACACACCGGCCTTCAGCTTTGCAGTTCCGTACATCCGCACGTCATCCATCTGATTGGCCCGTTCGTGAATGTAGTCAAGGAGACTCTGTTCATGGCGCGCAATCGTATCGATACCGGTTTCCCACATAAATTCACAGGCGGCGCCGAACCCGACTGCATCAGCGATATTGGGCGTACCCGCTTCGAACCTGTGTGGAATGTCTGCGTAGGTGGAGCCCTCAAAGGTGACCTGGCGGATCATTTCACCGCCACCTTGATAGGGCGGCATTTTCGACAGCAGTTCGCGCTTGCCGTATAAAATGCCAATGCCGGTTGGCCCGTACATCTTGTGTCCCGACAGTGCCAGGAAGTCGCAATCAAGTCGCGCGACGTCCAGCGCCACATGTGGCGCAGCCTGTGCTGCGTCAATGACGGTAACCGCGCCAACTTCGTGTGCGAGCGAAGTCATCTCCCGGATCGGATTGACAGTACCCAGTGAGTTCGCCACGTAGGTGACCGCAACAATTCTGGTTTTTTCACTCACGAGCTGCTGGTACTCGTCGAATAAGATCTCACCTGCATCATCCATGGGAATCATTTTGACGACACTGCCGGTGCGTTCCGCGATCAGTTGCCAGGGGACGATATTGGAGTGATGTTCCATTTCACTGACCAGAATTTCATCGCCCGGCTGCAGTTTATCGCGACCGTATGATTCGGCGACCAGATTCAGCCCCTCCGTTGTGCCGCGTACGAAAATAATTTCCTCGGCATGCCTCGCGTTGACAAATTTTTG
Organism: Gammaproteobacteria bacterium; assembly: GCA_022824665.1. Classification (GTDB taxonomy): domain Bacteria; phylum Pseudomonadota; class Gammaproteobacteria; order Arenicellales; family JAJDZL01; genus JAJDZL01. The sequence continues at coordinate 2,475 of JAJDZL010000173.1, forward strand.
CGCGATTTTGCGGGCATTTTCGTAGGCTTCGGTTGCCCGATCGCTTAACTCGTGTACGCCGCGATGAACATTGGCGTGCTGCGATGCGTAATATCGGCTAAGGGCTTCGGTAACTGCCAGTGGCTTTTGGGAACTCGCACCATTGTCCAGGTAAACCAGGTCGTTACCGTGCACTTTTTCCTGGAGAATCGGAAATTGGGCGCGGATTGCGTCAACATCCAGAATGCCGTTGCCAGCATATTGGTTGAAGTTCTCTTTGCGCGCAGTTTCGCTCATGCCGCCTCCCTATCATCATATACATCGGTCAGCTTGGTTCTCAATAATCCCAGCAGATGTTCGCGCACCGGCTCAAGATCGACCTCGTCAACAATTTCTGCCGCAAAGGCCTCGGTCAGAATCGCGCGCGCGGCAGATTCATCCAGCCCCCGGCTGCGCAGATAAAAAATCGCCTCTGCATCCAGGTAACCCACCGTTGCGCCATGCGCACATTTGACGTCATCGGCATAAATTTCAAGCTGCGGTTTGGTATCGGCCTCGGCATTGGTCGACAGCAGAAGGTTCCTGTTCTGCTGCTGTGCGTCGGTTTGCTGTGCGCCGGGATCGACCCTGATTCTGCCGTGAAATACCGCGCGGGCACGATCATTCAGAATGCCTTTATAGAACTCATCACTGGTCGCGCCGGGTGAGGCATGGACGACAGTCGTGTAATTGTCAATGTGCTGCCTGCCGCGGCCAACGTAAAGGCCTTTCATCTCGCCGTGTGACTTTTCCCCTTGCAGCGACTGCTGTACTTCGTGCCGGTCAAGCAATGCGCCCATAGAAAACGAAAATATCCGGTAGCGGCTGGCGCGGTTTTGGCTGACACTTGAATAGCCAAGGTGCAGGGCGCGAGTGCTTTCGTTCTGGACGCGGTAGTGGTTGACTTCGGCTGACTCGGCAAGCGTGAAAGTCATCGATGCATTCGTCATGTGGGCGCTCTGGCCAATGGAAACATACCGTTCCACCAAATCAGCCCGGGCACCTTTGCCGAGCGATACCAGATGAATGATATTGCTGAGCCGTGCATTGGCATCGGCGCGGCTCACATGCAGCAGCTCAATGGGTTTATCCAATTGAGTGCCTGCGTCCACTCTAAGCACAATGCCATCTGCAGCGAGCGCTGCATTCAGCGCTGCAAAACCGTGCGCCGCGTGTGAAGCTTGCGCGTCAAGCTGTCTGATAACCGCAACGTCAAGTCCGTTTTCCAGTGCGTCCTTGAGACGCAGGCACTCGACACCGACCGGCAGTTCATTCAATGTGCTGAGAGATTCGTCAACCCAGCCATCCACGAGTACAATCCGATAGCGCTCAAATGAGTCGATTTCAAGCGGGGCCAGCCGCGCGGGAGTTAAACCGGCGGGCAAGTTTTCCGATGGCCTGAAAGCGGTTTTTTCAAACCTGCGAAGGTTGGTGTAGCGCCACGCCTCATCGGTGATTTTGGGCAGTCCGGTTTGCGAAAACTGCGCAAATGCACGCTGGCGCATACCGACAACGTGTGCATGTGCGGCACCGGGCAGTTGCGAGCCGAGGGATTCACCGAGCCCTAGCAGGTGGCGTTCGAGCTGGCTCTGTCTCATGCAGCAGCCTCCGCCTGGCCATTGGCCTTGTCTGATACCCATGTGTAGCCAAACTTTTCAAGGTCATGAGCGGTGTTTTTGTCACCGGAGTGGACGATTTTGCCTTTCATCAGAACGTGTACATGATCCGGCACGATGTATTCGAGAATGCGCGGAAAGTGCGTTACGATAATGATTGACCGGCCCTCGTTCGCCAGTGAGTTAACCCCGCGCGAGACAATTTTCAATGCATCGATATCAAGGCCGGAGTCGGTTTCATCCAGTACTGCAAGCCTGGGTTCCAGCATCAGCATCTGTAGAATTTCATTGCGTTTTTTCTCTCCACCTGAGAAACCGTCGTTCACCGGCCGGTACAGGAAAGAGTCATTGATTTCCAGCAGATTCATTTTCTCCCTGAC
>JAJDZL010000007.1 GCA_022824665.1 Gammaproteobacteria bacterium
TGTCCCATAGCACATCCTCGATCAATGCACCTTCTCGCTGCCGCTCGGCGATCAATGTTGCAGTCGCACTTTCGAGCAGCTGCAGCACCTGTTCTGACAATAACTCATCGTACTTCTGATCCGCCTGAATTACCCCGGGCCACTTGAGAATATCAGCGACCGACAAAGCAGATGCATCAGGTGCTCGCTGCTGAACAGCTTTGCTGCAGCCGAGCAGCAAGTCCAGCAACGAATCATCGATCCCATAATCATCGGATTCAGCAACAGTTGTGGTGAACGTCAGCGTTGCATCTATTCTGCCACGGCTTAAGTGCGTAGCCAGTATGCGTCGGCATTGCGCCTCCAGGGGTCGAAACAGCTCGGGAAGCTGCAGGTGAATATCAATCGAACGGTGGTTTAGCGAGCGCAGGTCCCAAGCGGCCTCGCCACCTTCGACTTCGGCAACAAACTGGGCGAATCCGGTCATGCTGGACATCATAGTGTCAAATCTCCACAACAGAAACTAACGCCCAAAACACTGTTTTGGTTAAAAAATACATGTACCATAAAATGCCGATAGCAGCTTTTTTACCAGTTCAATAGCTTCCAACATGAACCTTTAGCGGCCTGTCCAATCTGACAAAAGGAAAGGTCGTAATTACTTATAATTTTGTGCTTCATCGTATCTGCCACAATTGTAGTGGCTATGCGGACCGAAACGAAGACAACATCACTTAAGTCTACGGAGTCGTAAGAAAATTATGGACGAAAGTTTGCAAGACTATCACGCTGTCGTTGCTGTTTCAGAACTGGAAGACCGTGTACCCTATCCGGTTGACATTGGGGCCGAAGAAATTGCATTGGTCATGATGGACAACGAAATATACGCGATAAACAACATATGTACACACGAGTATGCATGCCTGTCAGATGGCTATGTTGAAGACGATCGGATCGTCTGTCCGCTGCACTTGGCAGAGTTTGATATCACGACCGGTGAAGTGGTAGAAGACCCAGCGGAAGAAAATTTGCAAACCTACTCCGTTAAAGTTGTCGACGATCAGGTTTACGTCAAGATTTAGACCGGCCGGGCTGTATGCGACAGCGTTCGAATCAGTCCTGAAATGTCAACCGTCGTTTAGGATTTGATCGATAATGCGGGCTGCTTTTTGTCGCCCGTCCTCTTTTTTCATATGCGCACTGGTTGACTTTAGCCGCGCATGCATCTCCTGATCGTTCAGTAAGGTTTCTATTGCGCCGGCAAACTGCGCATCGGTCCAGTTGGAGCGATGCATTTTCAGGCCATGACCCGTTTCCTGCACGCGTGTGGCGTTGTCGTGACCATCCCAAACGTATGGCATGATCAGTGCCGGCTTGCCAAAATATAGACACTCTGTAAAACTGTTGTTTCCACCGTGATGAATGACAGCATCGCTTTGTTCAATCACTGATGGCTGAGGATACCAGGAATCAATGTGAACATTGTCGGGGATTGCATCGTATGCATCGCCGTAGTCTCCAACATTCACCAGTACCCGGTAGTCCAAACCACCAAGTACGCCGATCATTCGCTTCAGCAATTCAGTGTCACCTGCCCCCAGCGATCCAAAACTGAGATAAATCAAGGGCGAGTGATTACTTTTTGTGAATTGTGGGACGTTGTATTTGTCCTCGTTTCTGACGCAGCCTTCAAGGTATTGAAATGTATTGGGATCAAGGGTATGTCGCCGGCTGTACTGGAGTGGTTCCGGATAAAGCAACAGGTTCATATACGGCGACGCCTCGAAGAACTGACCCAGCGGATAAGGCGTTTCACCACAATTTTCAAGAAACGCATTGAAATCTTCATGAACTGGTTTTACCACTTCGTTGAACCGATTTCGATAAGCCTCAAAGCACTCGGCATCATCTTCACCACAGCCGGAAAGATGTGGTGGAATTGCCGGATCTTCGATTTCGTTTTCGCTGCATGAAATGATTCTGATCCACGGTACACCAAACTGTTTTGCGGCCGGGAAAAGAACCACATTATCGATACAAATCAGATCCGGATTCAATTCTGAAAGTACGGCCGGGAGGTCTTTTTCGGCCCACTTGGCTGTATCCACGATTGCTTCCCAACATTCCTTGACATAGTTGTCAATCTGCTGGTAAGCGGTGAGATTGAAGTTCGGAATATGCCCATCGATAAAATTCGACCAGTATTTCGCCATCTCTTCAGGCGGCATTTCTTCGGAAAGTCTGACAATGCGCTCTTCGAATCCGTAGTCGCGGAAAACTCCGGCAAATCCAGGATCGGTGAGAAACACTGAGCGGTGCCCAAGCGCGGTGCAAGCCTGAGCGATACCCACCGAGTTCAATGCAGGTCCAAATGCTCCCTCTGGAAAAAAGGCAATCGTTTTTTGTTTACTGTTCATTCATCAGTACCGAGTCGCTTAAATTGATCAATACCGGCTCACACTCACCAGTTAATGCCGTGTAGTATATTGAAGTTCGAGTTTCTCGTCGCTCGTTTAGGTTAAATGAATGATGCATCTCAGTCAGGATTCAATGTACCGGACACTACCAGATACAAGTGTTCATTTGCAAGCCTTGTGCCGAGTCAGTCTGATTATCCAGTCCATCGCGACAAATGCATTGCGATTTACCGCCGTCATGATTTGCCTGGGGGCACTACTCGCAACCGATGCTACAGCAGCGGGTCCTTCACTGAATAAAGTCCAGGTGCTTGCGGATAATGTTACGATTCCATCTACTGAGCGGACCGAATCCGATCACCTTGCTTATCGGTTGTTAATGCGCGAGTCTCAGGAGCTGGTACTGGATACACCAACATTGAACCTCGTGTCGGCTGAAATCGAGGCTGCAATCAATGCGGTTCGCGATGTCAGCCCCCGGATGGTGAACATCACCGCACGGCCGGACGTTCAGTTCAACGTCCTGCTGCTGAAGCTGGAACCTGCCCTGGAAAAGCATTTAGCTCGAACGATAGTTGGAAATACAGGGACTTTGGTGGCATTGGACTCAGGTTCACAGCCGCTCGACAAGCTGAACGAAGTGCTGGGTCTTTTTGCGCTCAGGTACTATGCCCGCGTCGGCATGTTTGAATTCTATTTTGAAAAAGATGTCAATTTACTGCTCGCAGCTAACGCCTATTCGGAAATTGAAGGTGTTCGGTTTGCCGAACCGAATGAATATTTGCCCGAGTCGACAGATATCGAAGTGTTTCGACAGGGAAGCGTCTGGCACTTCATTTTCAAGGCTGGCTTCGCCGGGTTGACAGGCACCTCGAATTCAAATGAAACGACTTTTTTTCGGGTAAGAGACGGTCGCGTCGACCGGTATGAATCAGACTGTACAGGCGTGCCCGACATGATTCCGTGCCCTCGGCCAACGAATTAAAGTTGACTGACTCTGCGCAATTTAAGTTAAATAGTGCTTGACAGAAAACTATAAATGAGGTATAATTATTGAATATAAACAATGATATAGAGGAATATCTACGGAGATCAACGGCACCGAATATTTCCCGAATCAAGCCAATTATCTGCCAAAAAACCTCAAAATACCCCTTTTTCACCCAATCTTCAGGCCATTACCATGCGAATCGTTAAATCCACACAGTGCGAACTGGGCGGCAGCTTCATTTCCGACATCGTCATCAACCCGAAATCCCGAGACGATATCCCGGCACTGTTGATCGGGTTGAAGTACCTGTATATGAACGAACAGCTCAGAGATAAAGTCTTTGCACTGCTCGATGCCCAGGTCAATCCCCAAGCCCGCAAAGACACCGGTCGGCCAGGCATGGACCTTTGGCGCATCCTGGTGCTGGCCATTCTCAAGCAGGGTCTGAATTGCGATTACGACCGCATCACCCACATCGCAAATTACGATAACCTGGTTCGAAAAATGCTGGGCCACGGGCTG
>JAJDZL010000034.1 GCA_022824665.1 Gammaproteobacteria bacterium
AAATTATCGATTGATACGGTGATACGCGCTCACAATGTTCTTGTCTGGCTATCGGGGGACCGGACAAAATTTCGAATATGTTCCAGCAATCTGCAAAGTGTACCAGGTATGGGCAATTTTGAGGTTATGGAATTTTCGGGCCTACTGAATCGCACATCGATTCAATAATTCGGCAACCTTGGATAACCGTATCGTCTAACGCAACGGCTGCTTTCCAAATGGGTAAAATACATGAAAAAAGTGTACCGTTCAATATTGAAATCCAGAATTACACGGTGACACCAAATTGAAGTCAGCTAAGGAGAGAATTATGTCAGAACCAGTTATTGCACAAAAAGAACCATTTGAAAAGGAACTTAAACCCGGCACCTACTGGTGGTGCAGATGCGGCCTTTCCAAAAAACAGCCGTTTTGCGACGGCTCGCATGCAAGCACAGAGTTTGAGCCGCGTAAAGTTGAAATTTCAAAAGCCGGCAAATACTGGTTCTGCGGCTGCAAGCACACCAACAAGCAGCCATTTTGTGATGGCACACACAATTCACTATCCTGACAATTACGGCAGTCAATGCAGTTCGAATAGCTTGGGATAAACTGCACGACGGATGACTAAATCCAGCACACTGGTACTGACACCGGGCGACCCGGCAGGGATCGGTCCAGACTTGGCTGTGATGCTCTCAGATTCAACCAAGAGCAGCCGGCTCGTCGTCATCGCCGATCATAATATGCTGACAGATCGCGCCAGATTATTGAAATACTCTGCATCATTTGGGGAGTACAGTCGCAATGATCTCAATACCCGAGCGTTTGAAATTCTGCATATGGACTGCCAATTTCCAGTTGCTGCCGGCAAAGGCGATCCGCGCCATTCAGACTACATCATCAATACACTGGACCGCGCAATCGAAGGTTGTCTTTCAGGGGAGTTTGATGCGTTGGTTACCGGGCCGGTCAATAAGGAGATGATGAGCCGCTCGGGAAAGAAATTCATGGGGCATACCGAGTATCTCGCTGAAAAAACGGGTTCAGACTGCCCGGTAATGCTGCTGATGAGTGATCAGTTGAAAGTTGCGCTGGTAACCACCCATATCCCGCTCAGCGAAGTACCGTCACACATTAGCTGCGAACGAATTGTCAAAGTTGTTCGAGTTTTGCACCGCGACCTTCAAAGGCGTTTTGGACTCATCTCACCGCGCATTGGGATTTGTGGACTGAATCCACACGCTGGAGAAGGTGGCAAACTCGGAGATGAAGAAATTACACAAATTATCCCGGCTGTTGAAATGCTTCGAGGCGAAAGTATTGACGTGATAGGGCCACTGGCAGCTGATACCGTTTTTTCGCACCATCAGCTCGCAAATTTCGATGTTGTGTTGGCTATGTATCACGACCAGGGACTGCCGGTAATCAAGCACGGGGCGTTTGGCGAGATTGTCAATGTCACTTTGGGGCTACCGATTGTCCGAACATCAGTTGATCACGGCACCGCGTACGATATTGCAGGCCGCGGTAAAGCGAAGCCCAGCAGTTTACAATGCGCATTGGCACTCGCTGGTACATTGTCCTCGAACGATATGACATGACAGCTAGCAAGCGGCGAAAAAAACTCGGTCAGCACTTTCTGACCGATACTCGGGTGATTGAAGACATCGTTTCGCTGATCCGTCCGCAGCCAGGCGAAACAATCGTCGAAATCGGTCCGGGTCGAGGTGCACTCACCCGACACCTGGCCAGCCCCCGGGTTAATCTGCACGCGATTGAGGTGGACCCTTTTTTGACAGAAAGGCTGCTCCAGGATTCTTGTGCAAAATCGGTTACTCTGCATCAGGCAGATGTGCTTCAATTTGATCTTTCGACAATAAAGCGAAAGGACAGAAAATTGCGCATCGTCGGCAATCTGCCTTACTCGATATCAACACCACTGATGTTTCGACTGATGCAATATGCGAACATAATTGAGGATATGTGTTTTATGGTGCAGTATGAGGTCGCACGCAGGCTCACGGCAAAATGTGGGTCCAGCAACTATGGCCGACTGACTGTCTCAATTGGCCGTATCTTTGAAGTCGAGTCAGTTTTTGATGTTTCTGCTGACGCCTTTTCACCGCCGCCTGACGTGCGCTCATCGGTTATTCTGATGCGGCCGAGACAATTGCCTGAAACGAACTTGGAGCGCGACAGTGTTTTCTCAGAACTCGTTCGACTGGCATTTGGGAACCGTCGCAAAACGCTTAGAAACTCACTCGGCCAAGTCATCGATGAGGCGATGTTTCGCGAAGCGGGCATTGATGCCGGTCTGCGCGCACAAAATTTGACTGTAAAACACTTTGTCGATTTGGCACAATGTGCAGTTTCAAACGCGAACAACAAACCAGATAATTGGCTTGCAACCCATGATTAAACGCTTTTTTGCCGTGCTGACTGCGCTTGCTGTTTGCGCATTCAACCCAACATCGGCGAATTACTTTGACTGCAGCGTGGTCTACGATGAGTTCGATCAGTTAATGATGGCTAATTTTCTGATTGACCCGGAACGCTATGTTGAAAGCATTCCGAACGTTATCTCGCGCCAGGAATTTCTTGAATTTCAACAGCATCAGTTTCATCTTCGCGCCGAGCGAGAAAATTTCGGGATTGCAGTCTTTCTCACCAATCAGAATATTCGCGGCAAACTGACTTTTCTGTGGCAACCCAGTGTACGCGAACGGCTGATTCCGCTTGAGATCACCGAGTCCATCAGTTTCGGCCGGATTAAGGACGGCTACGCGCCGGTCCGGGCAACGTCAATTTACCTGACGCCGGGTTTCGCAGTTGACTTGGATGCTGCGCAAAGTGTTGAATTAGACGATGGTACTGCAGACCTTGTTTACGAATACGACAGGGAAACTGATGAGTACCTGATTCGTGCAGTTCCTCCAGCGCAGCTCATCTTCCCGGTCCAGTCAATGTGTCACAGAGTTGTCGAATAATGGAGAAATTAGAGCCGCACAACACGGATTTGACAGTACGTAGCACCCATCGTCCGCCAGTCAGAATTTTGTTTGAAGTGCGTGCTATTCAGGGCTGTACGCATCGCTGATTTCAGGCATGGTGTTTCGAATCCACTCCTCAGCAAGCCGATTCATTTCCCGCGTTTTCATACCGTCAGGATAGATCGGCTCACCGACCCGAACCTGGATGACACCAGGACGCTTGGACAACTCCCGACGACGCCAGAAATCGCCGGCGTTGTGAGCTACAGGTACCAACGGCACACCCGCACGTATGGCAAGTAATGCAGCACTGGCATGGTAAGTGCCGTGTTGGCCCGGTGCGATGCGCGTGCCTTCCGGAAAAATCACCACCCAGCGTCCCTCCTCCAGCACCGCCTTACCCTGCGTTACCACCTGCTCAAGTGCCTTCCTGGCCGTAGCCCGATCAATCTTGATTGGCCCGGTCGCAGCAAGGCCCCAGCCAAAAAATGGAATATAGAGGAGCGATCTTTTCAGCACCCAGGCCTGGGGTGGAAAAATCGTCTGATACGCAATCGTCTCCCAGGCAGACTGATGCTTGGAAAATATGACTGCTGGCTGGTCCGGCAGGTTTTCAAGTCCTACAACTCGATGACGCAGTCCGCATATCGCTTTCAGAAGCCAAATGACCACATGCGCCCAAACGCCGATGACGCGGGATCGAAACTTGGGTTCACAAAAATACACGCTGACCGCGATCGGCCAATAGATCAGCGTCAGCAAAATCAGCAGCGTCATAAATACCAGCGATCTTAAGGTGTTCATTGCGCTGCCTGATTGGGAAAAGGCGGTTGAGGTTTAATTGATGACGAGGTCAATCAGCTCTTTGACTTAAAGTCAAATTCGGAAACCCGCAAGGTTCCGTCAATCACCTTGCCCTCGCGGTGCAATATTTTCTCCATTTTTTGCCAGAATGCATCATTCAGATCAAACTTTGCGGCGAGCGAAGTCCCCAATAACAAAATAAACAGGTCCGCACACTCCTCAGCAATCTTTGCCTGACCCTGGCCCTTGGTCACCGCAGCAGAAATCTCACCCAACTCTTCACACATCAGTGCAATCCGAAACTTAAGATCATGCCCACCCGAATTTTCCATATCGTGTTTATCATGAAAACCTCGCACCGCGTCAAGCATCTCGCTGTACGAATCGCGATTCACTGCTGTACCTGAGTGGGATGTAGTGAGGACGATTTTGCCGCGGCAGCAGCTGCAGCGGTGCCAGAAACTGTATTCGCGGCAACTTTCTTTGGTGGCTGCAGTTTAGATAAGTCAGCCACCTGGCTGAATAAACTGCACACAAATCCCACCAGCGCAATTCGATTTTGCTGCAATTCCGGGTCTTCGTCCATGACCATCACATGATCGAAGAACTGATCGATGGGATCGCGAAGAATAGCCAGCTCTTGCAGGATTTGACTGTGATTTGAGTGATCAACCAGGGGTGTTATGCGCGCGGCCAGTTCGCTCGCCTGTTCATAGAGTGCAAGCTCTGCTTTCTCTTTCAGGAGTTGCGAATCTATGCGAACATTTTCCGCTTGCTCTGCACGGTTCAGAATATTGCGAATGCGCTTGTTCGCTACAATCAGGTCGGTGTATTCCTCCACATCCTGAAACTCCTTCACCGCTTGAAGCCGCCTGTCAAAATCAAGCGGTCGGGCTGGCCTCAATTCATACACCGCATTGAACTCATCGGGCGAGTAGCCCTGATCGAGATAGTAATTTCTGAGGCGCTCCAGCATGAATTCGAATAATTGATCCAGATCATCCTGTTCGGCTGAGATGCCAGACTCACCAGTCGCGATTTGATACTGATCACGATACATTTGAGACGCTAGCTGCAGCATCTTCATTACATCCAGATCAAGTTCTCGTTTGATGATGATGGTCAGCACCGCGAGCGCCATGCGTCGCAGGGAAAACGGGTCTCGATCCCCTTTTGCAACTTCCCCGGCTAAAGTCAGCCCAACCAGTGAATCAATCCGATCAGCGATTGCGACCGCCATTCCAGTCCTGCTTTGAGGAAGTGTTCCGCCCGCTGCAACCGGCATGTAGTGTTCCTCAATTGCAACACAAACCGCTTCGGAGCAACCGTCGAGGCCGGCATAGTAGCGCCCCATGACACCTTGCAGGTCAGGAAACTCTCCGACCATTTCACTGACAAGATCCGCTTTCGCGAATCTGGCCGCGCGTTTCGCCGCTGCCACATCTGCGCCAATCAATTGCGCAATCTGCACTGCCAGTTTTTCGAGGCGCCGGGTCTTTTGCGCCACCGGACCCAGTTTGCGATGAAATACCAGGTGTTTGAGCTTCGGCAGTTTGTCTTCGAGGGTCGACTTACAGTCCTGTTCCCAGAAAAACTTGGCGTCTGAAAGTCGGGCTCGCAACACCCGTTCGTTACCCACTGCAATTCGGCGCGCCCTTGCCTTATCCCTTGGCTCAATATTCGCCACACCGATAAATTTTGGCAGCAGCGTTCCGTTCGCGTCAAGAAACGGAAAATACTTCTGGTGCTTTCGCATCGAGGAGATTAGCACTTCCGGCGGCAGGTTAAGAAACTGCGCGTTAAATTCACCGCAAAACGCATAGGGCCACTCAACCAAATCCGTAACCTCGTCCAGCAGCGCGTCATCCTTTAATGCCGACCCCTGAAGCTGAATTTCAAGTTGATCAATCTGCTTGTGGATCGCGGCTTTACGCGCACCCCTGTCAGCCATCACGTGGCCCTCGTTTTGCAAGGCAATTGCATACTCGTCGGCACTTTTCAGTGCGATCAACTGCTTTGTGTGAAATCGGTGACCTGCGGTTGACGCACCAGAGCGAATGCCAAGCACCTGGCAGGAGACAGGCTTACCACCATGCAACAGCACCACCCAGTGAACAGGTCTGACAAACTCGTGTTCTACATCACCCCAGCGCATGCGCTTTGAAATGGGTAAACGCGCAACAGCAGCAGCAATACA
>JAJDZL010000165.1 GCA_022824665.1 Gammaproteobacteria bacterium
GCTTGAAAGTCTTCCGGCAATTGACAATGTGATCAGGTTCGAGCGTGATTCTATGTCATGACTCGATTGGGCCAGGAGGTGGGTATTCAGAGAGTTTTTTGAGCATCATTTTAGAATTCAATATTTGAACTCCCTCAACTATTTCGGCAGACAATAGACTTTTCAAGTCCCCTGATAGTTTGGCAGAGAAATTGTCAAAATATTTAAGCCCTTCGTCGCGTTGAACGTGACTGTCAATCAGCAAGAATGTTACAGGTTTATCTTTCAGTTTCTCGCTTGCACATTCAAATTTCGCTGCCAAGCGACATAAAATCAACATCGAACCATAAACCTTTAATCGGTTTTCATCCCGGATGAGTTTGTCGATCAGTTCTCTTCGTTCAGAATTATTTAACCGTCTGTATTCTGGTTTTTTCTTCAAATCTGATTGAGTTTGTTGAAGGTCGGTTTCTTCGATTAACCAGACATCTTCGTCGTTGATTTGAAAATAATCGCAACTGTTGCAAGTTCCTAATCCAACATCTTTGCGCATGTTCGAATCAGCTGATGTACTGTCCATTTTGCAAGCTTTGAATTCGTCAAGATGTTCGCCTGCAACAGTAATCGGACTAAGCTACTTGTTCAATCCGCTCATAAACCGTCAACATATAAGTCGGCAAAGGGACGGGATAGTTCTTGCTTGATGCTCGAGAGTTTATTTTCGAATTCATCGTGTTCAGTGTTATCAAACAACGAAGGGCCTGAAACAGGAAACTGATTGAGTGCGACAAACCCCTTATCGTCCGGATTCTTTTTTACATGCACTTCCAGCCACTTAAGAATTTCCAGGCTATGCGTGGCAATAACCACATGCACACCATGCCGTGCCAATTCAAATAATGACTCCGCTAACACAACCTGCCAACCAGGATGCAAATGCGCTTCTGGTTCGTCGACAAATAGTAATGAATCTTTATCCAGAATTTTTCGTTCGATTAAAAGAGCAAGCATCCCGATATTTGCTATTCCACTCGCAGTAATCGGCATTGAAAATCGCCTGCCATTATCCTGAAAACAGATTGTTCCGTTTTCGGAGACCGTTAGTCGCCCACCCATAATCTCATCATTCGTCAACTTCTGGTACAAATCCGGAAAAGCCATCTCTCCCACTCGGTCATATTTCAGCATTTTTGCCAGCTCCAGAAAATAACCTGGAATGCCACTTATAGGGGGGCGGCCGCTTCGGCCCAGTCGATGGGAAAAGTCAAAACTTGGGTGATCTAACGCTTTAATCAGTTTTAGGCAAATTGGGGATTCCAAAAAGACAATCGTAGAAAAACCGTGCGCGCTTGCCGGCCACGAATTTAATTTTTCTGACTTGAATTGTCCATTCAAATACTCGAACTTTCCAATTTTATCGATATCGACAATGAGTGATTCTTCGTGATCGTTTTGAATATGGGAGACGTGAGGAACTTGAAAGCTACTGACAAAATTTCGTTGAAGTTCGTCTGAGAGCGCTTGTTTAAATACTGCATGTGCGCTTTGCTGTGCAATTCGGTTTTTGATGCCTTTGAGTTCGTTTTTGTACTCATCACCCAACCCTTCCATAATTTCGAACTGATCAACAATTTTGTCAATTTGTCCTGCAAAATGCGAAAGAGTTTCTTCAATTGTTTTTGTACTTCTAAAGTGTCTGTGTTCTACGTCAGCTTCTAATTGTTGAGTAATTTCATCAATATCGATCAAATGTCTCCCATCTCTATCAGCACTTCGATGATTGGATGCAATATCAAAACGCCACGCAATACCTCGAATTTCATCGATCAAAGTCAAAAAAAATTGATTAACGTAATCTTGATTCAATGCATTCACGACTGAATACACAGTCTTTGACACAAAACTCTTCCCTGAATTGTTGGGACCAGCCAGAACGGTGAATCTGTCAAGGCAGATTTCAGCATCATCAAGCTTCCCGATATTTTTGATTTTTAGTTCAAATGGCATAATAACGTCGTCGAAGATTCTCAGGTTTGTATATACGCCATGTTTGTAGCGCGTTGATTGACGGTCCGAAAACCGCTTTGTTTCAATGGAACAAGCGACGCCTTGAAGGCTAAATCAGGGCCAAGTTAGTTTACGATAACGGCCGCACGTTGCTTTAAACCTTTTTCAATTTGATCCTGCTTTCCTGACCCGAGACCAAACGCTGGATATTTGTCCGATGCCGGATCAATACAAAGACAAAGATTATCCCTGTAGCACTCGCTATTGAGATGTCATGCAAGAAAAACCACGCGCAAACCGGTGCCGAGAGCATCGCCAAAAGCGACGCCAACGATGAGTAGCGCGATATCAGTGCAACCGCCAGCCAGGTTAGACCTGCCCCGACAAATATCGGCACACTCAGCCCGAGGTAGGCTCCGAGCGCGGTGGCAACGCCTTTGCCACCCTTAAATCTGAAATAGACTGGGTACAAGTGCCCAAGAAATGCCATGAGTGCTGCTGCAGCCACTGCCGTTGAATCGCCAGTCAGGATGCTGGCGGCCACGACCGGCACTATCCCCTTGGCGACGTCCCCAATTAGCGTTAGTGCCGCTGGAAACTTCCCGCCAAGTCGCAGTACATTCGTCGCACCGGGATTGCCGGAACCCTCGACTCTCGGGTCAGGGAGCCTGAGCAGTTGCGATACCAGGACCGCACTCGAAATGGAACCCAATAAATAGGCACCAATTGCTGATAACAGTATCGACACGTCTCGTTCAGCGAAGTCGGGATAAATTTTATTCGGAGTCAACTATTGTACAGAACAATCTCAAAACAACATTGTTCCGAGCTTCGATTTCAACGCTCGGTGCGCCACTTAAACCAGACACTTGAGTCTGTCAATTCGGATATAAACCAACATACCTTGTATGACACCTGAGCGCACACAATGAGGAGTGAAAGTGGACATCGTCTTTATTGAAAGCCTGAAAGTTCCTGCCAGCATTGGCGTGTGGGAGTGGGAACACCGAATCAGGCAAAATCTCATTTTTGATATTGAATTGGGCTGCGATTTCGCCAAGGCCGCGGAAAGTGATGAAATTGACGACGCAGTCAGCTACAAGGATGTTGCGATGAGAATTAATGAGTACGTCTCCGAGTCAAAATTTCGCTTGCTCGAAACAGTTGCAGAAAAGGTTGCCGAACTGATCCTCGCTGAGTTTGCCGTATCGTGGTGCAAGGTCAAGGTCAGCAAGCCGCGCGCAGTTGAAATTGCGCGCACAGTTGGCGTCATCATTGAGCGAGGCGTAAAATCTGAATAGGTCCTTTACCCGCTCAGCGGTTACGGTGTTGTGGCACTTCGACCGCCATCAACCGAAAGAATCTGTCCCGTTGTAAACGTTGCATCAAACACCAGATAGTTGACCGCCGCGACGACGTCCTCCACACGTCCGATCCGCTTAAGTGGTGTTCTTTTGATGAGCTCGTCATTTGCGGGCTTGTTTTCCGGCCACAAAATTGCGCCAGGTGCAATTGCATTTACCCTGACTTTCGGCGCGAGTTCCAAAGCCAGAGACCGGGTCAGGCTCTCAAGTGCCGCCTTGCTTGCGCAGTAAAACGAATAGTTCCCAAGTGGACGGGTGGCATAAATATCCGTAACGTTAACAACGCAGCCATGCGTCTCACTCAACTCAGACACAACCGACTGCACCAGAAAATACGGAGCCTTGATGTGAATGTCAGTCTGTTCATCCAATTGGTCTTGAGATGCACTGGCGAGTGAATTCGACCGGAATGTCGATGCATTATTGATCAGTATGTCCAGTCGCCCAAATGCCGTTGCCGCGTTTCTGCCCAAGTGCGCAACCTGGCTGATATCTCTGAGGTCTGCCTGAATAGCGATTGCGCAATCCGGGCGGTTGTCGTTCAGCTCTTCAACCAGCGCCAGTGCTTGCACTTCAGATGATCGATAGTGAACAACAACATTCAGGCCGCGCGCGTGAAAACCCTTGACGAGCGCACGGCCGATCCGTTGACTGCCCCCGGTAACCAGGGCGACCTGTTCTTGACAGTTCAATATTTGATTCAACTCATTCGGATGTCGATGAAAGATGAGCGCCAGCCGATTCGTATAATTTAGGGCAGACCACCACTGACTACGCTGATGTCATTCTACTCTGTCAATCCCGTTGCGGATACCCTTTCCTTAAATGATGATGAATGTGAGCGTAACCGCCAGCTCGTCAAATTCATTCGAAACTCGATCAGAAAATCAGATGAGCAGGCCATCTCGTTTGCAAAATTCATGAATTTCGCGCTGTATCACCCGATCTTTGGCTATTACTCCAGTGCCGCGCAGGTGTTTGGCAGCGAGGGTGATTTTACAACTGCACCCGAATTGGGATCGCTGTTCGGCAAATTATTGTCAGTTAAACTGGCAGACCTCTTTGAGTACGGGAAAGTTCCGGCACGAATCTATGAATTCGGTGCCGGCACAGGCAAGCTGGCAGTTCAGGTTCTCAATGAACTGGACACCCTGGGTCATGAAGTACACGAATATGTGATTATGGAAATCAGTGATCGCTTAAAGCGCACCCAGCAACGTACAATTTTCAGCAGCCTGCCGGGTAAAGCAACAAAGGTCAGATGGTGCGATCGCCTGCCAGCTGACGGAATTAACGGTGTTGTAATCGCCAACGAGGTTCTCGATGCAATGCCGGTAGAGCTCTTTCGGCTCGATAACGGTAAATTGCTGCAGGCCTTTGTTGTTGAATCGGAAGACGATTTGCAGCTCAAATTCAGGGCCGAGTGCCACACAGATTTTCAGCGCGCTTTTGAATTGCTCGAGATGCCTGAAATCCAGGGCATCTATACATCTGAATTGCACTGCCAAGCCGAAAGCTGGCTAAATGATGTGATGAGTGCATTGCAACACGGCTCAATTCTGATTGCAGATTACGGCTTTCCGCAGCACGAATACTATCATGCCGACCGGCGTGAAGGCACGCTGATGTGCCATCGCAGGCACTACAGTTTGCATGATCCGCTTGCCTACATTGGCTGTCAGGACATCACTTCGCACCTCAATTTCTCCAGGCTGGCTAAACTGGCTGAATGTGCAGGCCTTGAACTAAATGGCTTTACCACCCTTGCAGGGTTTATCGTCGACCTCGGGGTGGGTGAACTGGATATGGATGCGATCCCATTTGAGGAACAAAATTCACTCGCCCGGCAATTGAACATGTTGACGTCGCCAGCAGAAATGGGTGAGATCTTTAAAGTGATGGAAATCACAAGCGGAATCAACCCGGGTGAAGCCGGCTTTCGAACGCTCGACCACGCCCACCGACTCTGAGCGCAAATCAATACCCGGTTAGCGAGATGGAATTTGTACAGTACAGCATCCTGGCGTTCATTCAGGGGGTGACAGAATTCCTGCCGATTTCGAGTTCTGCGCACCTCATATTGTTCCCGTCGGTGTTTGGTTGGCATGATCAGGGCCTGCAGTTTGACATTGCTGTACACGTTGGTACATTGCTTGCATCCGTCGCTTATTTCCGATCACAAATCGCAAACATTGCAGTTGCCTGGCTGGGTTCGATCTCGGGTCGCGGCACATCGCGTGAAGCAAAACTCGGCTGGTGCATAATCGTCGCGAGCATTCCGGTTGCTGTGATTGGATTTCTGGCTTACGAGGTGGTCAAAAACGAGCTTCGAGGCACTGTCGTGATCGGTTTGGCCACGCTTTGCTTCGCAATATTACTTTGGTATGCCGATCATTTTCGCCGCGGTAACAAAACGCTGGATGATTTGCGGTTGACCGATGCACTCATGATTGGCTTGGGTCAGGCCGTTGCAATCATTCCCGGCACATCCAGATCCGGAATTACGATGACTGTGGCACTCATGCTCGGCTTTAATCGCAGGGATGCCGCGCAATTTGCTTTCCTGCTCGCAATTCCCACAATCATGATGGCCGGAGGCTGGCAATTCATGCAACTTGTGGTGAATGATATGCCAGTAGACTGGCTGCTGTTTGGACTCGCAATGGCCCTGTCAGCTGCAGTCGCTTATGCCAGCATTCATTACTTTCTTGAACTGATTGAAAAAATCGGCATGCTGCCGTTCGTGATTTACCGGGCAGTGCTGGCAATCGTTATTCTGACTTTCCTGTAGGGGCGGGCTGCTCAAGTAGCTGAGAAACTTGCGCGATATAAGCAGCCTTTACTTTTTTACGCAGCTCCTGACCGCGAAACTGCTTTGCCAGGCCTTTGGCATCAGTTTTGTACATACTGTCGCGGCACCGACGCATCAATTCGATGGCATCGTTCACGGCACGCTCATTACGATACGCGACGGCAAGCACGATCTGACAGATCGCAAGGAATTGTTCAAAAGCCGCTTTGTCCCGCAGGCCGTTCAGCGCGATAATCAACTCGACAGTGTCAGCGGCCGAGGTCGTCCTGAGCGCCATTACCTGATCGGCATAATGGGAGATTTGCACCGCGGTCTTCCGAAATCGTCCAGGTGCTTTTAACCGATCGCACAGAGAGTCGACCAATTGGGACCCATCCGCGCTACGCTCGGAATCAGCGCGCGGCTGACTGACGAAATAGGCAAGTACCGCGAAACGTACCAAACCATCGTTCGTGATACCGGCAGACATCGTTAGGCCTGCCATCGCCGCAGCTGACCGATTGCGCTCTGTAAACACCAAATCAACTTCCGGAAGCAGAACTTCGAGCGCACCACAAAGTTTGAGCGTTTGAAAAAACACTGCGGGGTTGGCTTCATTTAAAGCGCTGATAACCTCCTGCCAGACTCGTTGCGCGACAAGATGGGTAAGCTCACCGCTAGCCGATAGCTCGCACATCAGCTCAAGCGTTGAGTCATCGATAATAAATCCCCGTTCATGGTATCGCGCAGCAAAGCGGGCGACTCGCAATACCCTTAAGGGGTCTTCAATAAAGTGTTCCGAGACATGGCGAAGCAAGCCGTTTTCCAGATCTTTCCGGCCGCCGTAGGGGTCAATGAGATTTTCGTCTGCATCAAGTGCCATGGCATTAATCGTCAGGTCCCGGCGATATAGGTCTTGCTCCAGTGTAACGCGCTTCGATGTGTCAACCGCAAACCCCTTGTAGCCTTTGCCAACTTTTAGCTCCGTTCTCGCCAGGGCATATTCCTCCTTGCTGCGCGGATGAAGATAAACTGGAAAGTCCTTGCCAATTGAACGAAAGCCGAGTGCCAGCATGATTTTTTCTGTTGCACCGACCACCACCCAGTCCCGGTCGCTGCCTTTAATGTTCAGCAGCTTGTCGCGTACCGCTCCGCCAACAAGATAACAGTCGAGATCACAGATATTTTTGATTGGCTGATTACCCATTAACAGGATTGAATGGTTGTTGTGAGTGTGGCACGCATTTGGACAGCAACTGCGATCGATGCACCACGAGTCGCACCTTAGCCAGCTTTAGAAAGGATGTAAATAACTTGATATTTATATTAACAACAAGATATATCAAACATATAACGCTTATTCGCAAGGCTGGAGCGCGAGTGTAACTTGCTTCAGCGTCCCGCCTGCGTTCGAAACGAATCAAACTCGGTAAAGCGCGGTCCCAGCCACGCAGGTGCAACTGACTCAAAGCGCGTCGAT
>JAJDZL010000199.1 GCA_022824665.1 Gammaproteobacteria bacterium
GCCTCATGTGGCGGTGGAGAAGTGCTTCGTGTAGGTACCGATCGAAAATCCCCACTTCTACCGATTGAATTTCCCCACTTAGAAAGCGAGACTTCGCACTGAAGGGTGGCACGGCAATCAATCTCTATGTGCGCGACATGCCGCGACTGTCGGTCAATATCGACCTGACGTACCTGCCCTTAGATTCGCGCGACACGGCATTGGTCAACATAGGTGAAGCATTGCAGCGGATCACCGTTGCGATCCGAAGAACCGTACCTGGAGTAACCGTGCACGAAATCCGGACAAGGCGAGCAGAGCATATTTCCAAACTAACCGTAAGTACGGCGGAGGCGACGATTGTAAATGTCGCATTAAATATATTAGCCTTGGGGACTCGGGCGATTGGACGTGGGAGAGGCGACTCGTTGGAGACCTCATTGATCCGTCAAGAAGATATGCCGCTTGATATTGTCAATTTAAGTCTGTAAGTCCCAAACTTAATTCTGGTAAACTAATGTAAGTCATTAGTCAAATACAACCAACCAAGGATATCTCATGACCGCACATCATCGCGCAATCTGCACAGCATTTGCGCTGTTCATCTTGCTGGCTTTCAGCACGACATTCACATACGCTGCCGAAGACCCCGTATTTACAGGCAAAGGCGACTTTGCAATCAATGGCTACGATAGTGTTGCATACCATCTGGAAATGAAACATGTCAAGGGCGACAGTGACTTCACCGCCGAGTGGAATGGCGCTGTATGGCGATTCAAAAATGCAGAAAATCGGGACCAGTTTCAATCTGACCCGGAAAGGTGGGCACCAAAATATGGTGGCTATTGTGCCTGGGCAGTGTCTAACAATTACACCGCTAAAACCGACCCGAAAGCGTGGTCAATTGTCGATGACCGTCTTTATCTCAATTACAGCCGCAGTGTACGTCGCACGTGGAGTAAAGACATTCCAGGCAATATCAGACGCGGCGATGCAAACTGGCCGGCTGTACTTGGCAATTAATGCATAAGATCAAGCGCGCGACTCGAAGCGCAGCATTGGATTGTCAGCTGACCAGCGCCGGTCAGTCACCAGTCGCGGCCAGGTGTGTTTTCGATCATTTGTAATACGTGATCAAGTGCCTTTTGAGTATTTTCCTCGCTGCCAGCGATAAACACCCGTCCTGACACCCCAAACATCTGGCAATCAACCAGGACATTTTCCGCGACCGCGCGTTCCGCTTCATTTGCAGCAGCAGCGGCGAAAAGTGCAGGCGCGGTTTCCAGCAGCAGCATCGATTCCCCTGGCAGAATCATTGATGCATCTCTTTGCCGATTGATGATAACCGAGTGCTGATCGATGACATCGCCGACGAGGTCAGAATAAAGTACCCTTGGCTTCAGTTGTGAACCCGACTCCAATTTGAACCCCGAGAGTACTGCCTGTCCCGCTTCATGCAGATCATCCAACTCCCGGCTGTGCAACTCGAGTATGCCAAACTGTCGTTCAACATAGAGAATGCCGGGCTCTATCGTGGGAACTGATTTCAGTGCAAGGTCAATGACGCGGTGAATAGCCAGCGCAGGCGCAATCTCGATGATTAAAGAGTGCATGCCCTTGAGCGGCACATAGCCGCGTGCGCGCAGTGCCGTTGCCATGTAGGCAGCAAACTGGGTCTGCAGATTCTCGATCTGTAAATAGACGCGAAGCTCAACCACGATCAGCTATCCGACACTCGCGCAAGTCCTGTCTGGCGAACTACCCTGGTAGCCGCCAGCAACAGTGACTCGGCCTGATTGCAGCTTACTTGCCAGCCGCGACGTCAAACTTCTTGACAACATCCGCGTGGGGGCGAGGAATGACATGCACGGAAATAACCTCACCGACCGCCGCGGCTGCTTCAGAGCCCGCTTCAGTTGCAGCTTTTACCGCACCAACATCGCCTCGGACCAACACGGAAACAAGACCGGCACCAACTTGCTCCCGAGTCACTATTTCTACGTTTGCGGCCTTTACCATCGCATCGGCAGCGGTAAACGCGCCGACATAGCCGCGGGTTTCAATAAATCCAATTGCGTTTGACATGATTCTCTCCTGTTCAAAAACTAATTGATTAACAAAATTACTGTTCTTCAATCGCACCTTCATCGACAATGCCGATAACCAGTGCGTCAATGACAGCATTTCCCGACTTAAACCACCCTTTCGCGACAGAACCCTGGGTCACAAGAACCCGTTCTCCGGAACCAGCGCCAAGTGGATCAAAGGCAAGAATTTTTTCTGAAGCTCCACCATCCTCGAGCAAATCAATTTCTAAAAGAGCTCCTTTTGGCAATTCGTCCAGCCGACGGGTTGCCCATATTTTTCCAATTACAGTTCCTACTTTCATGGTTTACTGCCTCACTATTTCAACTTTTAATCTGCGCGCCCGGTCTTTGGCAAGCGGGGTCAACACAACTGACTTACCCACCTCGATGCGCTGATGAGTCTTGGCAAGCCCCATAATTCGTGCCTCTGTCAAGACACCGGATTCGATTCGACCGTTAGTCGCGTATTGCCCCTTCTCTTGAGTTTGCCGACCGGAATTGTGGCCTGCCGCTGGCGTAGTCGACCGCGGTGATCCCGAGCGAGCAGCGGATTTAAATTTCAGTCTGCCCGAGCGAATCAATCCTGCTACATTACGGTCCTGCAGACACTTTGCCAGTTCTGTTACAAATTTGTTCACCTTGCGGTCAGTGTCAAGGTCTACCGCCACAGGTGTCTTGCAGTTTGACTGCGCGGCCTTCAATATCTCGTTCATTAATTCTGATTTCGGCCCACCTGGCTCGTTCTTCGTGCCGGCTTCGGCCGGCAGTGCCTCTAACAGTGCTTCTCGCACCGCCCGGCGAATCTCGTCTTTTGAATACCCCTGCTGACTCACTGCAACTACATCCGTGCTTCCAATGCTTCTTCCGCAGCCCGCGCGGCGGCTCTGACATCACTTTCCGGACCACTCAGATAAACCCTTCCCGTCGCGCCGATCATTCGATAATCCACAACCTTGATATCTGCAGCTTTCTCCGCCTCATTGACAGCAAGAATGCTGTATGAAGCCGGCTGCATCTCAAAAACAAACAAAGACTCGCCCGGCAACACCATCGAACCCAACTTGTTCCGATTAATCAAAAATGCATGATAGTCATCGACGCGTTTGACAACGGTCGACGCAAGAATTTCTGGTGGCAGCGCGTCGCTGGGACTGGCATTGAGCGTTTCCATCACCGCTTCACCGCCAGCCACAACATCAGCTGTCAATTCAGAATGAAATTCAAGGTAACCGAACTGACGTTCCACGACAAGAATGCCGGGTTTGACATTGACATTTTTAAGCGCGATATCAGTAATTCGTTCAATGTGAAGACCCGGCACGACCTCGATGATCATAGCCGCCATGTTCGTTTTAGGCAGATAGCCGCGAATCCAGCTGCCGAGATAGCACATGGTCTTCGGCTGCAACTGGTCGATAAAAATGTAAGAGCGGATGTCAGCCATCAGTAGCGCATCTCCCGTACCAACTTCAATGAGCGCATCTCCTCAAGGATGATTTGATGAATCTCGGCTCTTAATTCATCACCCGACAAGACCTGAGCAGCGGGCGAATTTGACGCGGATGAGCGGGTGTCGAATCCGTCAGCGAAGGTATAGTCAATCGGCTGATCAGCCGCTCGCGGCATTTGTGCGCGTGCCAATTCAAGCGAATGAAATGCATCAATGTCAACCGCTTCGGCTTTGTTGTATGCCACTTTTACCCACTGCACCAAATGCTGTGGTCCGACGTTCTCTGCCACCGAACTTCTGCCAAAGAATCCCGTTCCAACGGTCATGGTTGGTGCAAGATTCGTATCAAATCCAGACGCACCGGTACTGCAGGGCGCATTGACCGGCGTTCTCAGCACGCCGAGCTCGGCACCGAATCTCAGCACCATCTCCGGGTCATTACAATGAATCGCGGCTGAATGCCCGCTACCCATGCGTCGGGTCATTGCGTTACAGGCTTTCATGGCTGCCGCGCGGCTGACAACGACATAAAACCCCAGCACCGGACAAAGCTTTTCGCGGCTTAGAGCATAATCGTCTCCGATCCGCTCCAGGTTCACCACCAGCACCCGGGTATTTTGCGGAACCCGAATTCGAGCTCTTTCAGCGATCCACTTCGCTGACTGACCGATGACAGAAATATCAAACTGTCCTTCCGGATAGAGTACCTCAAGCAGCCGGTCCCGCTCCTCATCAGTGCTGAGATAACAGCCCTGATCCTTAAGTGCAATAGCAAGCTCAGCACTGATCGCCTGGTGTGCGATAACAGCCGATTCATTGGTGCACAATACGCTGTTGTCGAACGACTTGCTGTCAGCAATGCACTTCGCAGCATGCTTAATATCGGCAGTCCGGTCAACGTAGGCCGGACAATTGCCAGGTCCGACTCCAAGTGCCGGATTGCCCGAGCTGTAAGCTGCACGCACCATTTGCGAACCGCCGGTCGCGAGAATGACATCGATTTGATCCGAACTCATCACACCATTGATGACTTCCAGCGTCGGGTTTTCTATAACCTGTACCAGGCCATCTGGTGCACCCGCATCTTCTGCCACCGCAGCGATTTGCCGGGCAGCATCCGAACAGCACTCTTTAGCCGCCGGGTGCGGGCTGATAACGATCGCATTTCGTGTCATTATTGCCAGCAGCGCCTTGAAAAACACCGAGCAAACCGGATTGGTCGATGGCGTCAAAGCAAACACCACTCCGGCCGGGCGCGGTATTTCTATGACATTTTGATCCCGGTCAATTCTATGTCGAGTGAAGTCGTGATCCTTGTAATATTCGTAGATCCCCTCACTACACATGCGGTTCTTGATTTCTTTGTGATCAGCATTGCCGAAGCCTGTTTCCGCGACCGCCCAGTCGGCATAGTGGCGCGCCGATTTGGCGCCAAGGTCAGCAACAGCCTTGGCAATTCGAAGCACATCCTCGCGGCTGTAGTTTGCATAAACACTGCCAGCCCAGCGCGCGCGGCTGACAACTCTCATTGCCTGGAAGATTGGCGTAGGTTGCGAGGGAACGGGCATCTAAAGTCAATTCAGTAAACAGAAATTCTCGTTGTAGCAAGAATTCTATTTTCCGAGAACTGAATCGGCCTTGACAGTTCAAACCGATTAGTTGACTTTTGAAGTCGACTGCAGCCCTGTGACAGTCAAACACCGATTCTAAATCGCTGTGAAGTCAAATCGTGAGTCGCTGCGTGTCACACAGCAAGACTCCAATCGAC
>JAJDZL010000116.1 GCA_022824665.1 Gammaproteobacteria bacterium
GCAGGATAATCGTACATTTGATTTTGGACTCCAATCTCAAATAAGGCGCAGAGTAAATATTATTTGTTAGCAGTATCAATATATTATAGCTATTACAAAGATAATCCGATGGCTGCTACATCTCAGTATACTGAAGAATTCAAACGCGGTAGATTGTTAAGCAAGCAGCACCATAAAATTCATTTATCAAGATTTTTGGGGCCGCGCCAGGTGAACTCATCAAACGCCGAAGACTAAGCGAATTGGCTGATGTGTGATTGTGCGTTTTTTTTACCAGCGCGCTGGCAGCCTGGAAACCCAAGCAATTGATCCGCGCGGTCATTTGGCCGCAACCGGTTTGCCTGCACAAACCCTGGGTGCTGATACAACTGATTTCGAGATCTGTGTACCGCAAGGGGCATTTCGGTCTCGACGCCACCGTATTTCCACACTACAATAATTGCCAGCCAGGCTGATCACTGTCTGCGATGTGCGACCCGTCGCGCCGGGCAGTTTTGATGCATCTCAACACAGCACTAACGTTTATATCAGTAGATTTAGGAGCATAAATTCAAACATGCCTGAAATTCATCCCAGCGATCACACAGCACTCGACAATTTGCTGAATACCCGACCTCTGTGGCATTCCAATCAACTCGCCGGGGAGGCGCTAGCGCTCGATTCCAACGTCATTCTGCATGCCGGACCGCCCTTTGATTCACCCGCCGAGGTGCCGCTTCCGGTATTGAATTCAGCCTGTGTGGCACTCGTTTTTGAGCGACTTGCAGCTGACTTTGATGAAGCTCGTTCGCAAATTCTGTCAGGCGAGATTGTCCTCCAGCCAGCGCAGGATCATGCCACCGTCGTACCGCTTGCCGGTGTTGTCTCCGCTTCCATGTGGCTCCACAAAGTCGCTGATGCGAATCATCCACTGAACCCAAGCTACGCACCTTTTAACGGTGGCAATGGACCTGCGATGCGCCTTGGCTTGTGCAGCCATTCAGCACTCGCGCATCTTCAGTGGATCAACACCGAGTTCGCCGCGGTCTTGAATAATTGCACATTTGCGGGGCTTGATTTACTTTCGTTAAGCGCCAACGCCCTTCAGCTTGCAGATGATTGCCATGGCCGCACGATTGCTGCAACCGGACTGCTACTGAAAAAATTTCAGGCCGAAATGCAGGATCAACGTTCAATCCGGTTTCTCGAAGAAGGTCCGAGCTTTGCACTAAATCTGCTGATGGCAGCAGCCAAATGTATGCTGGCAGCCGCAGTAGGCCAGCCCGAAAGCGGCGTGGTTACCGCAGCTGCGGGAAACGGCGTAACAACCGGCATTCAGGTCGCCGGTAATCCAGGTACATGGTTCCGTGCCGCGGCCAGCCCGCCAAGCGGGCACCTCGGTGACTACCCCGCCGCGCGGGCGCTCGGAGCAATTGGCGACAGTGCAGTGGTTGATATGGCTGGCTTTGGAGCCATGGCCGTCTCGTATGCTCCCGCGCAGCGCGATGCATTCGGTTCCTACTTGCCGGCCGACGCAGATCAATTGCCGGGTCAGCTGCTTGCCTGTGTCCATGAGGGGTTTGGCACGTTAAATTTCAGGACCGGACTCAGTGCACATACAGTTGTCGAAAAGAATACAACGCCCATCGTCAGTCTTGGAATCATCGATCGAAATGGTGAGGCAGGACGTCTCGGCGGTGGTATTTTTCGTTATCCGGTTGAGATTTTTCAACAGGCCATTGACTCAATGAGATCGTAGCTCGATGGCCTCTAGCACCCGGCTCAATGAGCTGCCGCTCTTTGCAGCTTGTCACCTGATTCGGGCAGGTGAGATAAGCCCGCGCGAACTTCTCACCGACTGTATCAGCCAAATTGAGCAGCGCGAGGATGAGCTCGGAGCGTTTACAACATTTGACAAAAACCTTGTTTTTGACCAGTTAAACGCAATCGAAAAGCTCAAGCCCAAAAGCTTACTCTACGGCATACCGGTCGGCATCAAGGACATCATGGAAACCGCAGGGATGCGCACCACCATGGGCAGCAAGATCTACCGCGACTATATTCCCGGGCGCGACGCTGTCGCAGTTGCCAATTTGAAAGCTGCCGGCGCAATCATCGCGGGTAAAACCGAATCGACCGAATTTGCTTACTACTACCCGGGTAAAACCCGCAACCCCTATTCGCCGCAGCACACCCCGGGCGGCTCTTCCATGGGCTCCGTCGCGGCGGTCTCGCAGATGATGGTGCCAGCTGCAACGGGCACTCAGACCGCGGGTTCTGTCATTCGTCCGGCCGCTTACTGCGGGGTCATCGGATATAAAGCCAGCCACGGCGCATTCAGTCTGTCGGGCGTATGTGGATTCGCTCCCAGTCTTGATTCGATGGGGTTTTTCACAAGAGACGCGCGTGACCTAAGCATCATACGAAACAGTCTGCTTGGCGCACCGGCTAAACCAGCCGCGCGAATAAACGCCAACCGGATCGGACTCGTCCGTACACCTCACTGGGAGCGTGCTGAACAAAGCCAGCGCGACCTGATCGAAGGCTTGTGTGATTATCTGGCCGATCAATCTTTTGAGCTGAAAGACATTGCAGTGGGACCGTCAGACGGTGCCCTGACGGAAGCACAGATTTCGATCATGGCGTATGAAGGGTGTCGTTCTCTGGCGGCAGAGTACGCGTCCTCGCCGGAATTAATGAGTGAGCAGATCAAGGCACTCATTGAACTGGGGCACAAGACAAGCTTTGCTGACTACCGGCAGGCTATTGCACTGACCAAAACCTGGCAGCAAAAATTACCGCAAATCTTCAGCGAAGTAGATGTACTGCTAACGCCAAGTGCGCCTGGAGAAGCACCAAAAGGACTGGACAGCACTGGCGACCCAATATTCAATAGGATGTGGACACTTTTGCAGGTGCCGTGCATTCACCTTCCTGTCAGCTTTGGGCCCAACGGGTTACCGCTCGGTGTGCAGCTTGTCGGACCATTCAACCAGGATGACGCGCTGATTGAAATATCAAATCGGATTGCAGCCGCGGTGCGCGAATTCCCTAACGGCCACCCGTCCGAATAACGCAGCAAATTGGCCGCATACCGTGCGACCGCGTTAACTCAACATACCCGAGAGCAGCGTCGCGATACCCAGAAACGAAAAGAACCCGGCGATATCTGTGATGGTCGTCAGAACGATAGAGGATGCAACAGCCGGATCCTGCCCGATTCGCTGCAAGCCCACTGGAACCAGTACGCCAGCCAGCCCGGCGATGACCATCGCAAGAACCATCGATGAGGTAATCACCAGCACCAGCCCGAACGAACCGCTCCAGAAATAAACCCCGATTCCGCACACAACTGCGATCGCAACGCCGTTCCACAATCCAACCACACCTTCTTTGCGGACCATCTTGGGCCAATCGCGCACTTTCACCTCGCGCAGTGCCAGTCCCCGCATGGTTACCGCGAGGGCCTGAGCTCCGGCATTACCGGACTGGCCAGCCACAACCGGCAGCAATACTGCCAACGCGGTGAACGTTGCAATCGTACTTTCAAAAATACCAACCACCGAAGCCGCGGCAAATGCGGTCAGTAAATTGACCTGCAGCCATGGCAAACGCTTTCTGATTGCCAGCCAACTCGTCGATGTGGCACGCTCATCTTTACCGACACCAACCATCGTCTGAATATCAATCGACACATCTTCCTTGAGCACATCGATCAGGGTTGAGTGCCGAATCACACCCTGAATCTTTCCTTCATGGTCCACCACTGTCAACTCTTCGAGCCGATGCATTTCCATTTGCTCAATAATCTCATCGCGAGTTGCAGTTGGCTGCACCACAGTCCTGATTCTTTCAGAAATCGAGTCCAGCGTCTGGGCAGGGTCTGCGAGTGCCAGTGTGCTCAACGGAACGGTCGACAGAAGTCGTTTATCTTCGTCGACGATGCGCAGCTCATACATGCCCTGATTACTTCGCCTGGCGCGCAATACCTGCTGCGCGTCCCGGATTGTCATGTCCCCGGTGAACATCAAAACGCGCGTATCCATGATCCGGCCTGCGCTGTCAATCGGATACGCCATCAGCTCACGCACTTCCTTGGCATCGGACTGATCGAGTTTAGCCAGCAATTTTTCGCGCTTGTCAGTGCCAAGTGTCGCAATAATTCCTGCAACCTTAGCCGGATCAATTGCATGCAGTACTTCTTTGGCACGATCTTCCGGCAACGCATCAATCATCTCGGAAGCTGTATGTGAAGACAGCTCTGACCACACCGGCGCGGTAATGCTGAGCGGCATCTGTTGAAGGATTTCCAGCGCTGCTTCGGCAGATACGGTCTCAAGTCGACTTGCTGCACTTTGGGGCGCGGTCTCGCAAAACCGCTCAATCAGTAAAGCAGTGGCGTTTTGCAGCTGTACTTGTTCGACCATGACCGAAAACTTCTAATTTAAGCTCATTCGCGTCAAGTCGCCGACTGACGGTCTGACAACAATGCCGCCATCAAGTCTGCCAGTCCCAGGCAATAGGTCTCAACAACGCCCAGCACATTCGAGCTTGCTGAGCTCGGCGGCAAGCTCTCCTCGGAGCCATGACTTTCAGTCAGCGCACTCCACAAATCGACGAAACGAACGATACCGATCAGCTTGTGTTCCCTGTCAATGACTGGCAAGGTGTCATGCTTTGACCACTCGTTCCACTCGACAGCATTCTTGAGAGTAAACGATGCGAACAGCGGCTTTGCCGCAGCATGCATGATCGTTGCTACCGGCTCATCGCTTTGGTCGCGCTTTAGCAACTCCATTGAGGAGACCGCTCCAATGACGCGGTTATCGTCACTGACAACATTGATGTCGCGATAAATGTAACCCTCCGCAACAACCATTTTCTGCGCCACCGATATCTGCGTCGTCGTTTGTACACACACAGTGATGGCATCCATCCAGGCGCCAACCAAAGACCGCGGATAACGAAGCAGAATTGAAACTCGAAGCGAGTGTCGCCGGTTCAGTTGTTCCAACAGTTCTTTACGCGCGGGCTCGAGCACATAGCGCAGAATTGCAGCAGCATCCCTGGCACTGAGTTGATTGAGGTATGCGGCAGCAGATGCGCGGGGCAGACACTCGATGCAGCGCGCCGCCAGACTCGGCAGCATTGATTTCAGCGTCGAGAGGCTCAATGGATCATCAATGGCCTCGATCAGGTCCGCAGCTGTCTCGGCAGGCAACTGGTGGATTGCCCTTAACGCAGCAGTCGCGTGGTGATCGACAAAATACTCAGCAAGCCGCAGCTGCTCAGACATCGGTCTTACCCTCAGCAACCAGCACGCTGGGCTGCTCGGAAAAAAGCCGCGCCGGAATCGTCACCCGACCCTGAGCTGTATCCAGAATCACTGCAACCGACGATATTTCCAGCACTGTTCCTTCATAGTCGCCAATTCTGACCCGTTCTCCCAGCCGGTAATCGGAATTAAGGTACCTCACACCAATGAGATTGCTGACCAGCTGACGGGCACCAAGACTGAATGCGATTGCCAGCCCGCCAAGCGCAGCACCAATGGTGATCGACACGATTGTTACAACAACCGATACATTCACTCCGATCTGATCCACACCGATCAGGATCAGCATTACGAGCGTAAAAATCTGCGCAATTCGCGCCAGCGCAATTCGCTGCGACTCGGCCAAATTGATGGCTGCCGTTCTGACTGTCTGCGCAACCAGCCCACTGAACACCACACCGGCCCAGATGATCAGCACGCCGGACAATATATTGGGCAAATGATTCACCAGCCGGCTCAGCCAGTCTGCAAACATGCCAAGGCCCAGCAAGTCGGTTGACAGTGCAACAAATATCAGAATAATGATCCAAAATACGACCCGCGCAATGACCTGCGCGAAGGGCTCGGAAATATTTGGCAGAATTGCAGTACCGTCAATCTGCACGCGTGAACGGAACTGATTAAGGCCCCTGATCAGTCGGACCACAATCATCCTGCCCAGCAATGCCACAAGCCATCCCACCAACAGCAGCAGCAGCACGCCAAATATTTGCGGCAGATATTCGATTATGCGCCGGGTGGT
>JAJDZL010000202.1 GCA_022824665.1 Gammaproteobacteria bacterium
ATATTTTGCAGAATCATGTAGTTACGGCACCCAATTCAACTGTCGAATCAGCAAACGAAACACCGAAACGGTTTCAAAACAACATACCTTTCGGCAGTATCTGCAGACGGCACACTCAGACGACAACCTCGTACTCAGCACAAATCTCATGAAAAGTATCATTCTCAATGGCTGCCCGAATGCGCTTCATCAGTCCGAGATAAAACTCAAGATTGTGCAGCGTCGCAAGTCTGGCATAGAGCGGCTCGTTAATCTGATAAAGATGGCGCAGATAAGCGCGTGAGAATCGCGCACAGCACGGGCAGGCACAGTTTTCATCGAGGGCGCGTGTGTCGGTTCGGTACTTTGCATTGCGAATCTTGACAGTTCCGGCCGAGGTGAACAGCCAGCCATTTCTGGCATTGCGAGTTGGCATGACGCAATCAAACATATCCACCCCGCATGCGACTCCAAAGACAAGATCCTGCGGGGTGCCAACTCCCATCAGGTATCGAGGTCGGTCAGCAGGCAGTTTGGGAACGATAAAGCGCAGCATCTCATACATCTCATCTTTGGGCTCACCAACCGACAGACCGCCGATCGCGTATCCATCAAACCCGATCTCCAAAAGATGTGCCAGCGAGCGCTCGCGCAACTGTGGGTAGACGCCGCCCTGAACAATGCCAAACAGTGCGCTTGGCGAACCTTGAAAGGCCTTTTTTGATCGCCGCGCCCAATCCATTGAGCGCAGCATGGATTTTTCCGCCTCCTGACAGCTCACCGGATATGGCGTACAGTCATCAAACGCCATGGCGATATCAGAATCCAGCACCCGCTGAACATGCATGGACTCTTCGGGCCCCAAAAATATTTTGGCACCATCAACCGGTGAGCGGAACTCCACACCCCGATCATCAATATCTCGAATCTTAGCCAGACTAAACACCTGAAATCCACCGGAATCTGTCAAAATTGATCGCTCCCAGCCCATGAACTGATGCAAATCGCCGTGGTGCTGCACAACTTCAAGTCCGGGCCTCAGCATCAGGTGAAAGGTGTTCCCCAGAATGATTCTCGCGTCCAGGCGTTCAAGATCGCGGGGCTCAATCGTTTTGACCGCGCCAATCGTACCGACCGGCATGAACACCGGTGTCTCGACCGTACTTCGGCGCAATTGCACCTGTCCACGACGGGCAAATCCCTGTCTGCCGGTTTGCAAAAAGTTCAACATAAGTTTCGAAATCTCACAATTTGCTGCAAAATATCACCTGTACCAGCCAACTACTGCGGCCCAACACAGGAACAGACCAGATTATGACTCAGCTCGACACTATACATATTGGCTTTATCGGCCTTGGCCTGATGGGCAAACCAATGGCTCGCAATCTAAAAAATAGCGGCGCCCGGGTTACCTTGTCCAATCGCAGCAAAGCGGCACTCGATGAGCTTGAATGCGAGGGTTTTGCAATTGCCCGTTCACCGGCCGAGGCAGCTGCCAATGCAGACATCGTCATCTGTATGGTCGCGGATACCGCGGCAGTGGAAGCGGTGCTTTTCGGTGCCGAAGGGGTCGTTCGCGGCTGCTCAAAAGAAACGCTTGTCATTGATATGGGTACAACTGAAGTCGAAGCAACGCGGCGCTTCGCAAGCAGGCTCAATGACCTCGGGTTTGAATTTGCGGACGCGCCTGTATCAGGCGGGCAAATTGGTGCAGTAAACGGCACATTGTCAATCATGGTTGGCGCTTCGCAGGTAAACATGAAACGATCTTTGCCAGTGCTCGAGGTGCTCGGTCACAAGGTCGTTCATATCGGCGAAGTCGGCTGCGGACAAATTGCCAAGGCTGCAAACCAAATCATTGTCGGGCTAACGATTGGTGCCGTTGCAGAAGCGTTCGCGCTTGCACAAAAAGGTGGCGCAGACCTCGAAAAGGTTTGGCAGGCACTTGGCGGCGGATTTGCCGGCTCACAAATACTTGAGCTGCATGGGCGCCGAATGATCGAAAGCAGCTACCAGCCGGGCGGTACAGTGAAGACCCAAAACAAAGATCTCAAACAGGCACTGCAGTTGGCAGCCGCCCATGGCGTTGATTTGCCGTCAACCAGACTGTGCCAGGAACTTTACGAGAATCTCATCGATCAGGGTGATGGCGAACTTGATCACAGTGCGCTTTTCCGGCTTTACTCCGACTGATACGAATCGCCGGCGCTACGAAGTGGCGGTAATTGCTCTCGACCGTCTGACCCAAAAAACCATCAAAACAACTGCAAAT
Source organism: Gammaproteobacteria bacterium (assembly GCA_022824665.1). GTDB lineage: Bacteria > Pseudomonadota > Gammaproteobacteria > Arenicellales > JAJDZL01 > JAJDZL01. The sequence continues at coordinate 2,252 of JAJDZL010000202.1, forward strand.
AGCGGCAGTGCTGCACCTGCATTCAACACATACCAGCCCCACAGGTGATGCAAGACACCGGACATGAGCGCAGTTAAGGTTACGACAGAAAAAACACAAAGATCGTTGACGCCCTGAACGAGCGCTTTTTCGCTCGGCTGATAGACTGTGGTGAGCAGTGTTGTACCGCCGAGGAAGGTAAAATTCCAGCCAAGCCCAAGCAATATCAATCCAAGACAAAGTGCGATGAACGAATCCCCTAAAACATAGGGCACCAGGATGGATATAAACAGCAGCACTAGTCCGCTGGCAATGACATTCAAATCGCCAAACCGGCGCACCAGGTGCCCGGAAAAGAACGATGGTGCAAACATCGCGAATATGTGCCACTGAATCACCTGTGCGGTCTGCCCGAAACTCATCTCACGCATATTCATGGCCAGTGGCGTCGAGGTCATTAGCAAATTCATGACGCCGTAACCAACCGTTGCGCTCACAACAGCGAGCAAAAATACCGGCTGCTTGATAATTTCACCAAGTGGTCGACCTTTTTCTTGTGTTCCCGTCTCACTCACTGCCGGTACCCGTAGAAAAGAAACCAGTACCAAAGACAGGGTGTACACCGCAGCTAACGTAAAGTAAGAGCCCGCAAAAATGACGCTCATCCAGTTTTTTGTCAGCGAAACCAGGTTTGGCCCGATAAATGCTGCCACTACGCTGCCCGCCAATACATAGGAGATCGCCCGGCTGCGAAACTTTTCAGTCGCAACGTCGGCTGCAGCAAATCGATAAAACGCGCCGAATGCATTGCCAGTCCCGATCAGGGCGATTCCAAGACAGAACAGAATAAAACTTTCCGTTACAACGGCATAACCTGAAAGACAGGCCCCTGATATCGAAAACATGAGCCCAATCTGAAAGCCGCTGCGCCGGCCAATACGTTTCATCAAAAGTGATGCCGGCAAGGCAAATCCCATACCAAACAAAAAAATCATCGCAACGGGCACTGTCGCATAAAGGGGATTTGGTGCGAGATTCATGCCAACCAGTGCGGCAGACGCAATCATCACCGCATTCGAAGTAAACATACAGGCCTGGCATAGTGACAAAATCAACACATTGAGCCGCATGCGAGGCATGACTTCCGACACCTCACTCACGATATTGTCCTGCCGCCATCAACGTGAATTGCCTGGCCGGTAATGAATCCACCGCCCGGTGAAAGCAGCAATACGACGGTGCCCAGAATGTCCTCGGGCTCAAGCAGCCTGTCGAGAAGGATTTTCGACTTCGCGGTTGCCCGATTGTCTGATCTGGCGAGGAAATCGGTTGTTAGTGCGGTTTCGCACATGGCCGGACTGATTGCATTGACTGTGATGGAATGCGGCGCCCATTCCACGGCGAGAACCCGGGTGAGATGAGTCAGCGCGGACTTGCTGGCTGCGTAGGCTGCATAACCTGGATTGACGACCGAATCAGATACCGATGCAATGTTAATGATTCGCCCGTATCGGCGGGGGATCATGTGTCGCGCGGCAAATTTGCACATCGATAACGCAGCGCTTACATTAGTCTCCAAAACCTGAGTAAAATCCCGGCGCGTCATATCCTCAGCCGCGATTATTTTAAAGGCACCAACGCAATTCACAAATCCGTCAATACGAGACCATCGCTGAGCGCACTCATCCAGTGCAGACTCGCACTCGTCTTCCTCAATTGCATTGAACACTCGTGTGTGTACCTGGGCCGACTCGGGGAGCTCACTGACAATTTTTTCCAGTCCGGCTTCGTTGATGTCAAGCAGCGACAGATGGCATCCACGGGCCGCCAGCTCGCGGGCAATCTCGGAACCAAAAGCACCGGCTGCGCCTGCAACAGCAACGACCCGGTCACGAATATCAAAGAGCTCTCGCAATGAACTTCACTTCGCTTAGTGGTGCGGGCAGCCAGGCAATGTGCAGACCATGGTGCCCTGCAGTTTGACAACAAACCATCTGTGCAATACGGCTACATATTGCGCCGATATTTTCCACCGACTTCAAAGAGTGCTGATGTAATCTCACCGACTGAACATGAGCGCACTGCGCTCATCAGCGCGGCGAACACATTGTCTCCCTTCAGGGCAGATTGCCTGAGTGCTTCAAGCGCAGCCGGCGCGTGCGCCTGATTGCGATCTTGGAAATCATGCAGTCGCTCAAGCTGAGCGCGCTTTTCAGCCTCGGTCGAGCGGGCCAGCTCGATCGTGTCGGGCTGTTCAGATTCGGCGCCCACAAACGTGTTCACACCCACGACTGGCAAACTGCCATCGTGCTTTAAGCGCTCATAGTACAGCGACTGATCCTGTATGCGGCCCCGTTGGTAGCCGGTTTCCATCGCCCCGAGCACACCGCCTCTTCTTGAGATGGCTTCAAACTCACATAGCACCGCCTCTTCAACAAGATCAGTCAACTCTTCCAGGATAAAGCTGCCCTGGTTGGGGTTGTCATTGTATGAAAGACCCCATTCCTTGTTGATGATGAGCTGAATTGCCATGGCGCGCCGCACGGATGCTTCAGTGGGTGTGGTAATCGCTTCGTCAAATGCATTGGTATGCAGACTGTTGCAGTTGTCATAGACCGCAATCAAGGCCTGTAGCGTTGTACGAATGTCGTTGAAATCAATTTCCTGGGCGTGCAGCGATCGTCCGGAAGTCTGGATGTGATACTTCAGCCGCTGACTTTTCTTGCTGGCACCATAACGCTCCCTGAGAGCCACCGCCCAGATGCGTCTTGCCACCCGGCCCATGACGGTGTACTCGGCATCGAGCCCGTTGGAAAAGAAAAACGACAGGTTAGAGGCGAAATCGTCAATGTGCATGCCTCGCGCCAGATACATTTCCACGTAGGTCAAGGCATTGGCCAGCGTAAAGGCAAGCTGCGAGATGGGATTTGCACCGGCTTCGGCGATGTGATATCCGGAAATGGATACTGAATAAAATCTGCGCACCTGATTTTCGATAAAGTATTCCTGAATATCGCCCATCACACGCAGGCTGAATTCAGTTGAAAAGATACAGGTGTTCTGTCCCTGATCTTCTTTCAGAATATCGGCCTGCACGGTGCCCCTGACGTTCTCGAGCGCATACGCCCTGATTTCACCCGCTTCCTGTTCACTGGGCGCACGCGCGTGTTTGTCTAAAAATGCGTCCATCTGCTGGTCAATCGCGGTGTTCAGCAACATCGCAAGGTAAGTTGGCGCAGGCCCGTTAATTGTCATCGACACTGAGGTGTGCGGGCTACACAAGTCAAAACCGCTATAGAGCTCTTTCATGTCATCCAGCGTGGCAATGGATACGCCGGAATTTCCAACCTTGCCATAGATGTCCGGTCGCTCGTTCGGGTCAAACCCGTAAAGCGATACCGAGTCAAACGCAGTTGACAGTCGCTTGGCCTCGGAGTGTGCAGACAGAAGTTTAAAGCGTCTGTTGGTTTTGGCAGGGCCACCTTCACCTGCAAACATACGGGTCGGATCTTCATCCTCGCGTTTAAACGGAAAAACGCCGCCCGTAAACGGAAAATAACCGGGCAGGTTTTCGAGCATCAGCCAGCTCAGTAAATCCCCGTGGTCAGTGTAGCGCGGCAGCGATATTTTCGGCACTTGGGTTCCGGAAATGGTGGCTACAGAGCGGACTGCTGATCCTGATTTATACGATTCAGCGAACTCAGGCCAACTCGCAAGCAGCTCGGCAGCGTCTTTGTCAAGCTCCGCCTCCCGTGATTGCAGTGCTTCCGTCAGAGAATTGAATTCATCGTCGTTGGATGTGCGAATCATCTTTAGGGCTGCACGCAGCTGCTGAATTTCTCGAGCCAGTTGAGACTGACTGGCAACATGCTCCCGATACTGCCTGAGCGTAGCGGCAATCTCGGCAAGGTAGCCAATTCGTTCACTCGGGATAATGCTTGTATTGCCGGTTGACTTTTTTGATCGCAATGGAGCCAGCTCGCGAACGCTTAAGTTTGGCACACCCAGAAGATCGACGGTCGCCTGAAAAAGTGAGGTTACGCCATCATCATTGAAGCGCGCGGAAATTGTCCCAAACACCGGCATTTCGTCTGCTTCAGTGCCAAATGCCGCGCGATTTCTCTGCACCTGTTTACAGACATCCCGATAGGCGTCCTCTGCACCTTTAGCATCAAACTTGTTGATTGCGACCAGATCCGCGTAATCTAGCATGTCAATTTTTTCGAGCTGACTTGCAGATCCGTATTCGGGCGTCATCACGTATATGGTGCGATCAACAAATGGTACGATTGCGCTATCGCCCTGACCAATGCCGGGTGTTTCTACGATGATTACATCGAATTCCCACGCCGCACAGGCATCGATAACATCTTTCAGGCAGGCAGGAATGCCCCCGGCAGCATCCCGGGTGGCAATAGAGCGAAGAAATATTTGCTCACTGTCTGCTGCGTTCATTCGGATCCGATCACCGAGCAGCGCACCACCGGTCTTTTTACGAGTCGGATCAACCGCTAAAAT
>JAJDZL010000251.1 GCA_022824665.1 Gammaproteobacteria bacterium
GTCATGGCAATTGGCTGGGAAGATAAAATACCGGCGATTCTAGGTGCTGCTGACATCTGATTTTGAACTGGTTCAACTCTCAAAGCTAACGCAACAACCATGCGGAACGCTCGCAATAAAGGCAGATCTCAAATCCTTTGCTGCGCTGCTCTTGCCGGTCTTCACTATGTCAGCCTCGACAGTGTTGATGAACAAGGTGTTCATACCTCAATAATGACGCCTATGAATTCGGCAATCTGAGAGTCCATCCTGAGCTAAATCAAGCGCGGGTCAAGAGGAGAAACTGACCTTGAAGTTCAAATTGCGGAAGGTGAGAAATTTTTTTCTGAAATTGGGAGGCACTCATGCTATGAAGGACTGTGCGAGCACCAGTTCGAACATACCGCGGATCTTGCGTCAATAGCCAGAAATTAACGCGACGGTCTGAACTCAGCTTCTTTGCCGATATCCATTAACCATAGCCAAAGATGATCCGCGTAGCTTCGCCGCACAATCAGATCGAACATTGGCTTGTCGCTGGAATGGTTAAGCAAAACTACATTGGTATGTGCCATAACGGTTTGTGCACAGCACCCGGCTGCAAAGCTGCTTGGGTGTAAATCAATAGCAATTCCCCGGGACAAAAATTCAACGAGCTTGTCGCCCGATGCGCGAATAATCGTTTGAGCACTGCTTAGTTTGACGAGCGTCGCGAAGTGCCCGGTAAATATCTCCCGCAGGCTTTGTTCAACCCGCTCTGACTTGTCCAATGGTGAGATGAGTAACCACTCGTCCGGACCCAGCCAGGCACACAAAAGATTGTCATGGATGGTAAACGTGTTAGCCCTCAGCGGAACTGCAAACCCGATCAAATCATGCATTTGCTTTTGCAACTCATGACTGTCAGGTGCAAGACGGATATTGTAGTGATCCAGGGCCGTCAGCTCGGAGATCGTCACACCTGTAAATTCAGCCTGAACCACACCTTCATGGCCGTATTCGGCTAGCGGCGTACGCACACGATCATCAGACATGCTGGCGCGCTCCCTCAGAATCATAAAATACCGGGCTGGTAATCGTCACCGGAATCGATTCACCAGACATCAAGGTCGAATATATCTTTGCACCCTGACGTGAATGACCACCCTTGACAACCGCAAGCGCAATCGAGCGTTCCAGTGTGGGACTCCAGTAGCTCGATGTAACGTGCCCGATCATCGGTACGGGATAGTCGCTGGACGGCTCGTCAACAAGTTGTGCACCTTCGGGAAGCACAATATCCGGATCATCTGTCAGCAGGCCGACAAACTGCTTTCTGTCTGGTCGAACACAATCTGAACGAGCGAGCGAACGCTTGCCAAGAAAGTCTTTTTTCTTTGAGACAATCCAATTCATGCCCAAATCGACCGGGGTCACTGAGCCATCCGTATCCTGCCCGACGATGATAAAACCTTTTTCCGCTCGCAAGACGTGCATCGTCTCAGTTCCATAGGGTGTAATTCCGTACTCGCGACCGGCGTCGAATATCTCATTCCAAACCGTAAGACCGAAATCAGCCGGCACATTGATCTCATAGGAAAGCTCACCACTGAAACTGATCCGGAATACCCGCGCTTCAACACCGCAAACCGTGCAATCCCTGAACCTCATAAATGGAAACCCGGCATTCGACGCGTCAAGCTGCGGCGCGACCTTGGTGAGCAAATCCCGGGCTCGGGGGCCGGAAAGGGAGATGACCGCCCACTGGTCGGTAACCGAGGTGAAGTAAACCTGCATGTGGGGCCATTCGGTCTGCCGCCACTGTTCCATCCAGGTCAACACATGTGCAGCACCGCCTGTTGTGGTGGTCATATAGTAGTGGTTGTCTGCGAGTTTCGACGTAACGCCATCATCCATAACCATGCCATTTTCACCCAGCATTAAGCCATACCGACAGGCGCCAATTGCCAGCGAATCCCATGCATTGGTATAGACATAGTTCAGAAATTGAGTTGCATCGGGGCCGAATATTTCAATTTTTCCAAGTGTTGTAGCATCGAGAACACCAACTTGGTTTCTTACGGCAAGGCACTCGCGTACCACTGCCTGTTCCAGGGTTTCACTGTTCCTGGGGTAATACCAGGGCCTTTTCCACTGACCGACGTTCTCGAACTTCGCTTTTTGTTCAACATGCCAGGGGTGCATTGCAGTTTTTCGAACCGGATCAAAAAACAAGGGGCCGATTTCGCGTCCACTGAGTGCGCCGAACGTAACCGGTGTGTATAGCGGCCTAAAGGTGGTGGTGCCGGTGTCAGCAATACTCTGGCCAAGCGCCTTTGCCAAAATCGCCATTCCATTGATATTACCCAGTTTACCCTGATCGGTACCAAACCCGAGCAGTGTATAGCGCTTGAGATGTTCAATGGAGCGATACCCTTCAAGTGCTGCAATCTCAATATCTTTCGCGGTCGTATCGTTTTGGAAGTCAACAAACTGCTTGTAGCGCCGCTTGGCCGCCGGTACACACCAGGTGGGGCTGATGTTGAATGAGTTGAATGCACCGGTTTCCGACGCTGTGTCGGTTGCCTCAATCTGCGCGACCGAATAGCCTGCGAGCGATGCAGCCCGTGCTCCAGCCTCGGCCCCTTCCCGCAGCGCACTGTCCATCAGTAAACTCCCATTGGCAGCGCCGACGGATTGCTCATCCTGCACCGATTCACCGGGTACAAAGCAGGCCGATGGTTCTTCATACCGAGGTTTTCCGCCTGACTGGGCGTGCAAATGAACGGCCGGACTCCAGCCGCCCGAAACCGCCAGTAAATCGCAGCGGATCTCGCTAGCCGGTCCCCTCAGCGAATCTCCGGTTTCCGCCACAGTCTGTACCCGAACAGCCCTGATATGCTGAATTCCCCTGGCACTGACCACGGCTGCACCGTGTTTGATTTCGACACCATGCGCGCGTAGCTTGTCGATCTGCGGGTTAACTACAGCAGCGCGCACATCGACCACAGCCGCCAGCTCAATGCCCGCTTCAATCATGTCGAGCGCAGTGCGATACGCGCTGTCATTGTTGGTAAACACGACGGCGCGTCTACCGGGTTTCACTGCGAATCGATTGATATATTCGGATACCGCTGAACAAAGCATGACACCCGGCAAATCGTTATTTCCAAATACGATGGGTCGCTCAATGGCACCCGTGGCAAGGATCACCCGTTTCGCTCTCACCCGCCAGATACGCTCCCTGGACTGACCGTCTGGTGCAACCCGCAAATGATCAGTTAAGCGCTCATTCATGACCAGGAAATTACCGTCGTAATAACCAACGACAGTGGTTCGGGTGAGCAGCTTCACGTTGGGATACTCAGCCAGTGTGGCGCGCGTTTCACGCAGCCACCTTAACTGGTCTTGATCGCCTGAACGCAGCAAGCCCCCGCCTAATTCACCCTTCTCCTCAGCCACCGCGACACGGGCACCAGCTTTAGCTGCGCTTAATGCCGCTGACAATCCTGCTGGCCACCCCCGGCGACCAGCACATCAAACCACGCATTTACTTTCTCGTAGCGATCCGGGTCCTCCTCGGACTGTGCCACTCCGAACCCGGCTGCTTTTCTGATCCATTTTTCGTAATGCATCCACGCGTTCTTCGGATACATAAAAGTCTTGTAATAAAAACCTGCCGGTATCAGCGAAGAGACGAGCTGAACCACGGCTGTCACGTCATACTTCACGTTCGGCCAGCAGTTCACACTGGTAACTTCGAGTCCCTCAAAAACTTCGATTTGTGTCGCCTTGCCATTCGGAAACGATCGCGCGCCCCAACCAACCTGCAGCAACGCGCTCGGTTCCTCTGCACCGCTTCCCATGATGCCTCTCGGCCGGTGGTACTTGAAGCTGCGGGCCACCAGGTGGATGCCATTGGCAAGCAGCGCAGACGCGACGGTGTCGCCTGCAAACCCGGACACGACTTGGCCATTGAATTTGAACTGAACCGGTCGCGTTCGGTCAACCCGACCGCCATCGGCTAGGCGGTTAGACTGGTTCAAGACTCTTCTCCAGGCATGGGCTCACCGGGCTTGTAGGTTTGACCGAATTGATAGGTGACTGTGTTTCGCTCAGCATTGAACCAGCGTCTGCAGCCGCCGCTGTGATACCACTGTTCGTTCTGATCGCCTTTCGTATTCTTGCGCATGAATACATAATCGGCCCATTGTTCGTCATTCAGTGCAGCCGGGTCCAGGGGACGGACGATATGCGCCTCGCCACCGCAGCTGAACTCGACTTCCTCCCGCAGTCCGCACCAGGGACAATTGATCAGCAGCATCGTCAATCTCCTCGCGCGCTTACCGCTCAGTGTGCCACACCGGCTGCGCCGTGTTCGTCAATTAACGCACCGGAGGTAAACCGTTCAAGACTGAAAGGAGCATTCAGACGATGCGGTTCATCGCGTGCCATGGTGTGGGCAAATGCCCAGCCGGACCCGGGCGTTGCCTTGAACCCGCCGGTTCCCCAGCCGCAGTTAAAGTAGAGTCCCCGAATTGGTGTCTTGCTGATGATCGGTGAAGCATCCGGACAGACATCCACAATCCCGCCCCACTGCCTCATCATCCTCACCCGGCTGAAAATTGGAAACAGCTCTACGATTGCAGCAATATTGTGCTCTATCGTTGAAAAACTGCCTCTTTGACCATAGCCAACGTATGAGTCGACACCTGCGCCGATTACCAGCTCACCCTTGTCCGACTGGCTGATGTAGCCGTGCACGGTGTTCGACATGACCACTGTGTGCAGAACCGGCTTGATGGGCTCTGACACCAGTGCCTGTAGTGGACGACTTTCGATCGGCATTCTAAGGCCCGCCATGTCTGCGATCACGCTTGAATGCCCTGCTGCAACGACCCCGACTTTACTCGCGAGAATTGTTCCGCGGCTGGTTTCAACACCCTTCACCGAACCATTGTCACGAATGATGCCAGTCACTTCACAGTTTTGCACAATATCGACTCCGCGACGATCTGCAGCACGCGCGAATCCCCAGGCAACCGCATCGTGCCGGGCAACACCGCCGCGCGGCTGAAACGAAGCGCCAAGTATTGGGTGGCGGGCACTCGGGGACGTATTGATAATGGGCACAATTTCGCGAATCTGTTCCGGGGTGAGAACTTCACTGTCAATCCCATTGAGCCGATTGGCGTTGGAGCGCCGATAAACGTCGCGCATGTCCTGCAAGGTGTGTGCCAGATTCAGCACACCGCGCTGACTGAACATGACATTGAAGTTGAGTTCCTGAGAAAGCGACTCCCACAAAACCAGCGACTTCTCATAGATGTGGGCCGATTCGTCCCACAGGTAGTTGGATCTTACGATGGTTGTATTTCTGCCGGTGTTGCCGCCGCCGATCCAGCCTTTTTCGAGCACCGCGATATTGCTCGTGCCGTGCTCAGCTGCGAGGTAATAGGCCGTTGCAAGGCCATGACCGCCGCCGCCAACAATAATAATGTCGTAGGACTCTTTTGGGTCCGGATCGCGCCAAGCCCGCGGCCAACCCTTGTGCCGCTGAGCTGCATGGCGTGCCAGAGTGAAAATCGAATAATCTTTCATCGATCCTCCGACCAGGCCGTTTTTTTGCTTAAGTCAGCGATAGACTGGAAATCGACTGCAAAGCTCAGTGACTTTGCCTTTGATTTCGTCAATAACCGAGCGGTTGTCGATGTCGTCAAGGATGTCGCACATCCAGTTTGTCAACTCAATCACTTCGAATTCCTTAAAGCCGCGCGTTGTTGATGCCGGCGAACCGATTCTGAGCCCGCTGGTCACAAACGGTGACCTGGGGTCATTCGGCACAGTGTTTTTGTTCACCGTAATATTTGCTTCACCCAATGCGGTTGCAGCATCCTTACCCGTAACATTCTTGTCAATCAGGTCGAGCAGAAAAAGGTGACTATCGGTCCCGCCTGAGACGACTTTGTAACCACGTTCCATAAAAGTCGCTGCCATCGCTCGTGCGTTATCCAACACCTGCTGCTGATAGTCCTTGAACCCCGGCTCAAGTGCCTCCTTGAATGCAACAGCTTTACCCGCAATAACATGCATCATCGGCCCGCCCTGACCACCAGGAAATACTGCTGACGCAAGTTTTTTCTGAACTTGATCGTTTTTGCGCGCCATAATCAGCCCGCCGCGCGGACCTCGAAGCGTCTTGTGTGTCGTCGTTGTGGTTACGTCAGCAATTGGCACCGGATTGGGGTATATACCGGCAGCAACCAGGCCAGCGACGTGTGCCATATCGACAAAGAGGTACGCGCCATTGTCATCGGCAATCTGACGAAAACGCTCCCAGTCCATCACCCTGGAATAAGCAGAAAAACCGGCGATGATCATTTTTGGCTTATGTTCGGCTGCCAGCTCACTGATTTGACCGTAGTCGGCAATGCCTTCCGAGTCCACTCCATAGAGTACCGAGCTGTAAATTTTTCCGGAGAAGTTCACCTTGGCACCATGCGTCAGGTGACCGCCGTGGTCCAAGCTCATACCGAGGACCGTATCGTGGGGCTCAAGCAGCGCCATGTAGACCGCAGAGTTGGCCTGTGAGCCCGAGTGCGGCTGAACATTGACGTAATCGGCGTCAAACAGCTGCTTGGCGCGTTCAATGGCGAGATTCTCTGCGACATCAACAAACTCACAGCCGCCGTAATATCGCCGTCCGGGATAGCCTTCCGCATACTTATTGGTCAGTACTGAACCCTGTGCCTGCAATACTCGTGCGCTGGTGTAATTTTCTGACGCGATTAACTCAATGTGCTCTTCCTGGCGAATCTGCTCATTCTCAATGGCTTCCCACAGTTGATCATCATAGTGCTGAATGGTGTCCGACTTGCTGAACATATTTTTCTCCTTAAGTGCGACAAGCCTCAATTTTGCAGGTTATGTCAAGTGATTGATGACGGGTAATACATTGTATTTCTGTTGATGCGAAAGTAGGCAGGATTTGTTTGTATAAGTTCGAAAGTTGAGCACAGTGTGGAAAATCAAATGACCTGCAAACACTATAGCCGGCAGATCGAAAACTACTGAACGGTGTGGTAACGCGACAAAAATACACCCCGAAAAGGTGGTTAAAAACTGCTTGTCCCCGTCATTGCCACGTACCAGTGGCGAATAGCAAACGGTCAATGCGGCAGCGCTCTTGTCTTGTTGGAGGGACCGGCCACTTGAGCGGTTACATCAATTTGCGCGTTGAGACGAATTCCAGGTAGGGCGAAAATGCCTCGTTGACGCGCTTCTCAGAATACCCGTAATCCTCGAGTTTGTACACATGGCGCGGTTCTTTCTCGCGCCGCTTGTTTTGATCAATGAGCCATTTTTGCATCCTGTCCTCTACGTCTGATTGAAAAGGCAGACCCAATTTCGTGTAAATGCCGTTCACGACGGCAATCGGGTTTTTGACCAGCTCATCGTAGCGCACATCTATCCAGCGGTGCTCCAGCTCAGGATGGGACATCCGGAATTGCATTGCGTTGTTGAGCATGGTACTCAATAAGTCCATTTGTTCGGCACCAAACTCGTGAAGTGGCAAGGGTTTGGTCGTGACACTGCGTATCCGCCCGGCCAGACTGACCCATGACGGCATAAACTGTGTTGGCTTGCGGTGAGTCTGAATAAAGATAGCATCCGGATACGTCCGCACAAGCTCCTCAAACTCCATGAGATGGAAGGGCATCTTGAATATCCAGGAGTATTGGCGGTGGGGTTGTCGCTGCTCCCTTTGCCAGCTGTAGTGTTGCATGGTACGACGGTGATGCGCGTAGGCGTTTTGTGATCCATTCTCCTTGAGCCAGCGCCCATAGGACGGTACGTGATGAGCGATACACTCGACCCAAGAGATAAAGGCACGCGACAGCACGGGGTGTTCTTCCTCAGGCTCTGCCACATCAAGATGATGAAGCCCTTCGAAGTTTACGATCGCATTGCTTGCCTCGAGAAGTTCTTGGGCATATGCTCGTCTTTGATCTGAAGCCAGGTCGACGATGCTCGCATATTCACCTTCCGGAAACGTGGGATTGGTCAATTCATAACGATACAATGCCCAAAACTGTGGATCGCGGGCCAACAGGCGGTGCATTAATGTTGTACCCGTGCGATTGATCCCGATGATGAAGATAGGCCGCGTAATGTCTATTTGCTCAATCTCGGGGTGCTGGCATCTTTCGCGTGCGAGCGCTGCGTTGTCTTTCAGTAAGCTCGCCAAACGATAGTTGACGAAACCGATTTGCGTCTCTTTCAGCTCGGCTTCGGGTAAGTGCAGTGCTTTCACCAGTTGTTCTAGTCCTTCAAGCATCCATGACGGATAGGTGCTGTCGAAAGGTATATCCATTCGTCGGGCGTATCTATGGGCCTGTGCAATGAGTCCGTCAAAATCCACCGAGCTTTGTGGTAGAGGATAGGGCCAAATGTCTCTATTGCGTGACAGCCACTGACGGGAGCGCGTATACCTGACTATTAGCGCCGGCCACTTGATCGGATACGGACAGTCCTCTCGAATAGCACGATCACTGACAGGCTGGCCGTCAGGCCTGCTTTTCTCGTTAAGCCAATATGGCGCAAAATAATCCATCAATACCCATTGACCGTGCATTGGTGATTTGTCGCCCAAAGCTTGGCATGATCTTTTGAATGACTGATACGAAACACTGCGGGCATTAAGCCCGAACTCGGACATCTCAGGTTCTTCGTGCGGTGGATCCGGGTCGCATAAGTGGTAGATTGTAAAATGCCGAACAGTGTTCTGAGAGATCGCAATACATATTTCGCTCACTGTATCGACCGGTTCAGAATTTCTCTTTAACTGAAATCCATGTGGCACTTGTTGCAGTTGTACCGCTGCACCAAGCAGGCGGCTTGTAATGCCGGTCGACACCATAAAGCCGCTGCTTGCCAGTCCGATTAGTGGCAGACGGAATATCGCGACTGGCACACCTGCAGCCTTCGCAGACAGTACAGCTTGCTCGGCAACCAACTTGCTCCACGGATAGCCGATGGTGCCGATCGGAAACACTTTTTTCATCTCGCCAAGATTAGGCGCCATTTGATCTTCTATTCGTGTGTGTTGGAATTGTTGTGAAAAATTACATACATACTCGGGAAAAATACCCATGGTAGAGATCAAAAACAGGTGCTTGTAGCGAATTTTCAGGCACAGCTTGAGTATTGTGCTAAGCGAGCGTGTGTTAATTTCACTGATCTTTTCATAAGGCATTACCAGATCAATATTCGCGGCAAGGTGATACACCCCGTCAATTCGCTGCGCGAGGTCGTCAAATTGTTGTTCACTTAGACCAAAGCGTCGCTTGCAGATGTCGCCGTGTATCACTCGCACGCGCGGTGCAATTTCGTCATCCCATATTTCGGCCTCCTCCATGGCAGTCCGTATCCGCTCGAAACCATGGAGGCCATTTTTTTCCCGCACCAGGCAATGAACGATTAACTTCCCATTGTGCCGCAGGAGTTCGTGCAGAAAAAATCGACCTACGTGTCCGGTTGCTCCAGTAAGCAGGACTTCACGGAGTTGATCCGCCGGCACTGCTTGAGCCGGTTTTGCGCGGGCGGGCGAGCCATAAACAACCCTGTTTAGCTTGTCCAGGTCTGCCTGGCACTGCCATGGCAGTTTGCCCTCCAGCGGCGGAACCGAGTTGTTGAAAATTGGCGTTTCGTTCATGCTGTGTTTGCCTGATCAAAAAAAGGAATGAATAATTGTATGTTTACCACTTAACCGTAGCGCTGAGTTGCTGTGATTTGCTATTGCGTACAGTCTGTCTGTGCAAAGTGATCTTCGAGCAGGCTGGCAAATACTGAGGCCTTACGGTTGACGTGACGCTCATTCGCGACCCGCGCATCAGTAGCCATGTCGGTACCGTCCTCGTTTTCTACATCTTCGTCGTTGTTACTGCCAAACACAATGGCGTAGGCTAACGATTGGCATGAGGCCGTAGTCATCAGCTCCAAAGCACTCGCACGATAATTGAATTCACCGTGAATAAATGCGCCCAACTCAGCGACCGAGAGCGAGTTGAGCCCAAAACTGGATAGCGGCTCATCTGGATCACCTTCGTCGTGACCACACAGCTCGGCGACTTTAGCGGCGATTTGTGTCTTGACATTTTCGATTGTGTGATGCTCTTGAGATCCAACCTTGAATGCGTCCTGATTGCTCATCAGTTGACCGGTGCGCATATAGTCGAGTGAATCGACACTCCAGGGCAGATGCTTGAAAAGGGCTGTGATCAGGTGATCGCTGTTCGGCATCGCGCGCAGGGCATAGTCCAGATTGCTGACTGCAAAATAACTGCTAACCGGTGGCATGCCGGCAGCACTCATCAGACGCAATACGGGAAGGTTGCGCGCCGCCATGCCCGCATCAGCGACCGCCGCCAGGTTGTAAGCCAGGGCCGGCAAACCGTGCTGTCGACGAAAACCGGCAAGACCATCCATAAAGGCGTTGGCGGCACTGTAATTGATCTGTCCCGGATTTCCGATCACTGAAGACAGGGTCGACACCATGACGAAATAATCCAGTGCGAGATTAGCGCTCGCATGGTGAAGGTGCAGTGCACCGCAGGCTTTGGGTGCGAACACGCGGTTGATGGATTCGGCACTAAGATCAGGCAGCAGACAGTCATCGAGGGTGCCAGCGAGATGAAAGACACCCTTGAGCGGCTTTTGTACATTGGCCACACAGCGGCGGACATCGGCTTCAATAGAGACATCCCCCTGAACCAGGTCAATTTCAACGCCTTGGCCAATTTTGGCCAGAGTTGTGGACCGGCGCAGCCATTTGTTGCTGCGCCGTCGCGCAGGATCGCGGTCCATCAAGGTGAGGTGACGCGCGCCGATAGTGACCAGGTAAGGCAGCAGTCGTTGGCCAAATCCACCCAGAGCACCGGTTACCAGATAGGTTGCATCAGGGTCAAGCAGCGGCCGTCGATCGTCAATGGGAAAGTCTCGCTCAGCGCTCGATGACGGTGCCTTCAATACCAGTTTGCCCTGGTGCTGTCCCGAGATCATCAAGCGCAGTGCCTTGTCGTATTCACCATATGAGAATTCGGTGGTCGGTAATGGCTTTACTTCGTTGCGTTCAAGGAGATCTAAACAGGTTTGCGAAAGTTTATGCGATAGGACTGGATCGTCAAGCATCAGGCGATCGGTATCGATCGCAGCAAAGCGCAAGTTTTTTCGAAAGATCCGCAAACTGAGCGAACTGTCTGCAAAAATGTCAACTTTGCCGATTTCACAGTGCCAGCCACCTGCACGCAGCGCACGCAGGCACAGCGTAATGTGGTAACCAGCCAGTGAATTGAGGACAACGTCCACGCCGCGACCATCAGTTGCTCCCATCAGGCCATCAAACCAATCCTTACTGTGGGAATCGAAAGCCGCTCGCACCCCCATCGCCAGCAGCTTTTTACGTTTGTCTTCGTTACCTGCCGTTGCATAGATTTCGGCGCCTGCATAGTGTGCCAGCGCAATGGCAGCCTGTCCGATCCCACCCATTGCCGAGTGAATCAGAACGCGCTGTCCGCGCCGCAACCTCGCCAGATAAATCAGCGCATAATATGCGGTGACATAGACCGAAAGCGATGCCGCCCCTTCCTCCATACTGAGTTCGGCAGGTTTGTGGAACAACTGATGCTGACTGACCACCTTACGATTGGCGACGCAGCCACCATCACCGAAGATGACCTCGTCACCTGGTGCGAAGTCGCGCACTGCATCGCCCGTGCGCCGCACGACGCCGCTGCCTTCAATTCCAACCTCACGGCCGAGAGCGGATTGCTCGTAGGCAAGCATTGGCAGCAGGCCGAGCGTCACCATTACATCGCGGAAGTTAAGCGCGCTGGCAACCACATCAATTTCCACACTGTTCGGTCCGAGTTGCGGGAGATCGTAGGATTTCATACTCAGCCCGTCAATTTGTCCTGCGTTTTCCAGAAACAGCCGATAAGGAGGGTCGTCGCCGACCGGGACTTCGGCGTGCCGGGTCTTAAGGCTGACGGCGCGCGCGACCCACAGCTGTTTATTGCGCAGTGCAAATTCACGTTCTCGTAAATCATGACCGGCAAGCCATGCGAGGGCTTCGAGGTCAGATTCATCACCGAGGTCAACGAGTCTGAAATCGAGTTTTGACTCGTTGCCGAACTCCAGCGCCATACTGCGCACCGCACCCCACAGCGCACTGCCGCGCGCATGCTCAATCTCGAAAGCGGCTTTGCGGGTCGCAATGGTAATTCGGCACTGCTCACTGGCCTGGTCGATTCTGTAGGGAACCAAAGACTGAACGAAAGAGACAAGGTGAGTGACAACTCTCTCACCAGTTGGGTCTTCAGAATCGGCGCCGCAAAAAAAGTCGATCGCCTGCAGTTTCGCAGCATGCGGCCAATCTTCAGGAACGAAAGGTTCTTTTGCGGCGAGAATTTCGTAGGGAATTACATGAACATCATGGTCAGCAAGCCGGGCTGCCCATAAATCAGCGAAACTATCCGGTTCACCCAGTATCCAGCGCGCTCCACGCGGTGCTGAACGACTTGATCGGTCTATTTGTACAGACGGTGCCTGCAGCAATGTGGTCTGACCGGTGGCTCGAAGCACTGTCCAATCCGGATCGGGTTCCACTACAACGTCCGTTTCGTGAAAAATGAGCAAAAAACCGCCCGCGACAAGAACCTCCTGCCACAATCGCCAGTCGGCCGGAGTGTATCTTTCGCCATCGTAACAAAGGAACAGCACCTCAGCCGAATACGGACGCAAAAGACCCTCTTTGAGCGTGCTGGTGTGGCGTGATTCCGGATCGAGACAGTCAAAACGCAATTTGGCATCTTGGTTATGAAAAGCATCAAAGTAGGTATTGGCCCCATCAATATCGTCAGCGAAGATCCAATACTCCCAGCACGACTGTACTTGCGAAAGATATTCCACACAATCGTGAAGAACGGTATCCTGCGGCGCTCTGGACCCCGAAAACTCCAGCGCCCGGTAGGTGCGCAAGTTGTTTTCGTCAGCCTGTTCGAGAGCACTGAGCAACGTAACCGCTTCGATTGCGCCGGCCGGCAAATGTGCTGTGACGGTCCCATCGTTTGCGATGAACTTTGGTTGCCAGATCAATTGATGTTTGCTGTTTGGCAACTCGGCACGACGCGGGTTTGAGATGAATGAGACATACCTATTGATGTACAGCAACAGATCACCGGTCGCGCCATCGTAGCAGCTCAAGGCCCCCGAAACCCACTCGCCTGACGGCACCGAGTACTGGCCCTTGTCATCGACTTCATAACGAATGCCAGTGGGGTAGGTAACCTGACAGATTATTTTCGACACAGTGGGTGGGCGCAAAAACGTCACATTCTCTGCCCGCAGTGGGATGGCGAATAGATCTGCGCCGAGCATCAGGTCATACAGATACGACTGCAATCCCCCGTCGAGAAGGGTCGGGAATAAGAAGTAGCCTTCTTCCTGTCCATTTTGCCACAGCGTTTCATCGATTTCGACTTCGAACAACATATTGTCGGTCGCAACATCGCGTCGCAGTTGGCGCATGTTGCGAAAGTGCGGGCCATACTGGAACGTTTCCCCGAGAACCGTCTCGAAGCGTTCGTAAAGCTGGTCGTCGGCTGCATATTCCAACTGTTCATAACCAGATGTATCGATTTCCGAGAGGTGTTCAGGAACTTCGAGCGAGAATTCCGAATTGAGCAGGCGCAACCGCCCGCGACAGTGCAGCTCAGTTGCTGAATCCGTTTCGTATGATTGGGTTGAGATGGTAAGGGTGAATTCATCATCCGAGTTCGTCACCGGGTGCAGCGCTGTTTGCAGGCGAACCGGGACCGTCGGTATCGGGCACGGCTGCAGGAACTCAAGCATTTCAATACAGACGGACTTTCCCTCCACAGCCTGCAGAACCAACTCAATATATCCCGCTGCAGGCATAATTGGAGCGTGGTGCACGCGGTGCTGTACCAACCACGGAAAGGCTGCTTCAAATAGACGTGCTTCAAACAGCGGGTGATGACAGGCAATCTGATGGCCCACCAGTGGCGCATGTGCGTAATCCCCTCCTGTATGCTGGAATTCATCGTCCATTAAGTCGTCGACAAATTTGCTCTCGTCGCGAGGATGCCCGGGAAGCAGATGGGCGATAGTCTTTGGACGTGGATATTGCGCCGCAAAATCCAACGCAACACCGACCTTGAACAATGCACCGAGAGCAATGTGGAAACTCAAGGATGAATCTGTATTGCGCTCAAATGTCGGTATGACAGTCGGTGGTGAGGATGCGGTTTCTACGCATTGAGCAATGATCGGCTGTAAGGCGCAGTGTGGTGAGATTTCCAACATTACGTCGGGTCGGTAATCTCGCTGAATGGTCTCCATCGCCTGAGCAAAGCGAACCGGCTGACGGATGTTTGACCACCAGTACGCGCAGTCGAGTCGGTTCGCTTCCGTACCTGTCACCGACGAAATAAATGGCACGTCAAATTCAAAGGCACGCTGGTCAAGGAAAGACAGTGTTCGGAAAACATCGTGTTCAATGGCATCCATGACCCGAGAATGGAAAGCGATGTTGCCCGGAATCAGTTGATTTTGCAGGTTGCGGCGGTCCAGTTCTTCTATGATGCCGCGTAATTTATCTTCAGTACCGCAAATAACTGTGTTAGCCGGTCCGTTTTCACAAGCGATCTCAATCGGGAGGCCGTCGCAATCAGAACAGGTTGCAACGGCGAGCTCTTCAAGCAGCTGTTCCGTACCTGAACGGTCCAGTCCGAGCGCCAGCATCCGGCCCGACCCTGCCACCTGTTGCTGCAATTTGGCTCGATAGTAAACCAGACGGGTCGCATCGGCAAGCGAGAGGGTACCGCAGGCATACGCTGCTGCTACTTCTCCGGAACTGTGTCCGACAACGCAGTCAGGATAGACTCCCCAGGTCTTGAGCAGTTCCAACAGCGCACACTGAATCATAAAAATAGCAGGTTGAGCCAGTTGCACCTCATCGAGTTTCTCTGCGGTGGAAGTCGACAGGCATGCTTTTCGCAATGAGCGATTCGAATGCTCTCGCCAATGCCCTTCGATTGCATCAATGGCGCGGCGAAAGACTGGATGGCTGTCATAAAGGTCGCGCCCGCAGCCTGCCCACTGCGTGCCCTGTCCGGAAAAAACCATTGTCACCCGCTTGTCTCCCTCTACGATTGGCGAAATGGACGGTTCCTGTTCAACAAAAGTGTTGAGATTCTCAATGAGTTCCGTCAAAGTGCGCGGTGCGAACGCGGTACGCACAGGGAAATGGGTACGGCGGCGGCTCAGATTACCGGCAAGCGTGTACAGATCAAATTCCCGTGTCTCGAACACGCCTAGCAACCGGCGCGCGCTGTCGATTAGTGACTTGTTGGTGCGGGCCGTGAGCGGGACCATGAATCCAGCTTTTGGTGCCAGTGGTACTGACCAAAGTTTCGGTCGCTCAGGCCGGTACTCACTCACTACGCAATGCCCGTTAGCACCGCCGAAACCAAACGAATTGATTCCAAAGACCGCTGGCTGATCAGGGAACGGTTCACACGTGGTTTGCACCTGCATAGGGCAGCTCGCAAAATCTATTGCCGAGTTGGGCTCCCTGAAATTGATCGATGTTGGTGCGAAGGTGCGCTGCTGAATCATCAGCACCACCTTGAGCAGTGCACAGTGAAAGGCGGCCGCTTCCATGTGACCAACGTTACTCTTGACGCTCGATACTCGCAAAGGAACCTCGCGCGGTATGCCACCGAAGGCTTGCGAAATGGCATTGCCTTCGATGGGGTCACCGACGGCAGTCCCGGTCGCATGGGCTTCGATATAGTCAAAATCAGCCGCACTGCGACCGCAGCGCGCAAGTGCTTCACGCATCAGTGCCACCTGACTGTGCTGAGTCGGTGCACTGATAAACCGTCCTGGTGCATTCCCTGTTGCACCGTCGGCGCTACCCGCGGCGTTAACCGCGGTTGCTTCAATGACCGCATAGATCGAATCACCGTCCTCCTCGGCTGCCTGCACAGGCTTGATGGCGAATACAAATGATCCTTCGGAGCGCATGTAACCGTTTGCTCTGGCATCAAAAGAACGACACGCACCGTCTGGACTGATGACCCCCATCAGGTTGAAACTGCTACTCAATCTTGCGCTGCCGAGGTAAGTTACGCCACCAACCAGAGCCTGGTCGCAATCGCCGCATGCCAGCGCGTTCATTGCCGCGTGCATGGCACTTAAACCCGCGGAACAGGCTGTACAGTAGGTTGCCGAAGAACCCATCAGGTTGAAGTAATACGAGATTCGATTGGAAAGCATAGCAAGGCTTATACCGGAGACTGAATATTCGGTAACACCATGCTGCGGTCGCCAGTTTGAAGCAGCCGGGACCTGACTGCCGATAAAAACCCCGGTGGCGCTGTTGTGCAGAGAATGAAGGTTCCAGCCAACGTGCTCAATTGTTTCCCACGCGCAATTGAGCAGCATCCTGACTTGCGGCTCGGTCTGCCCTAATTCGTTTTGAGACATGCCGAACAGCGTAGGGTCGAAGAGTAATTCGTTATCGTTGAGAATCAATCCTTCGTAAGGGCTGGCAAATCGCCCCGGTCCCGAAAACTGGCCAATGGGTGAATGTCCCCTGCCATAACGGCTGTTAATCGGCACTTGGACAATATCACGATTGCTTAGCAGGTCCCAGAACTGCGCATCCGAATCGATTCCACCAGGCATGCGATGGCTATAACCTACGATGGCTACTCGGTTGTTATTATTCGCTTTTTTCACACTTCCTTTTGCCGCGAAACGACCTTCTATTCATCTTCGAATTACTAACCTGATTCAATAACAACGCTTGCGAATATTTTATCTGACGGCGCCAGTAAGGAATTGCGTGAGCGTGCTTTACTTGTCGAAAGCAGCACCGTCTTCGAAGCTTGACGAATGTGCGCTTGGACCTAAAATTTTCAAGACAGGTCACACCCGTAAGGTAGTGCATAAGCACCGCAAACGTTAATTCGAACTTTAAACAGCTCATCGGCTGCGCGTGAGATAAAGGTTGCGACTCACTTGATCTGCGGGCCAAAAAAATGTCATTTCGACAATAGTAAATGTTTCAAACCGTTGCGATTGGGGTAGGCCAGTCGGTGAATGCTGCCAGCGAGTGGAATATGCAAAGCATCGGAAATCGTGTGTTGAGGGAGTCATCGGCTCGCAGCTATCCTTCGTATCCCATGCGGCCGAAGGATCGGTTCAATAGTGTCAAAAGAACAGTCACAAAACCGGTAAGATTACTGACACGACAGCAGCTAATTCGCGATGTTCTCGCGAGTCACTCGCCAAAATAACCGCAACACGATCAAACAATACAGAGATTAAACCGGTACAGAACGATGAGTGTTGCAACAAAATATGAAACCGATCATTCCGTACGACCTTCAACCAACATGACTAATGTTGGCACAATAAACAGTGTAAACATGCCAGCGAAGACCAAACCACCGAGCATACTGACAACAAAGGGGATCAAACCCAACAGTTCTTCACTGCGTTCAAATAGCAACGGCAATAAACCAAGTACGGTTGTAAGGCTGGTCAGAAATACTGCGCGAAAACGATTTTGCATCGCCCTCGATGCAACCGCTATGGCCGGCAGATCAGGACTTTCACGGCGCAGTCTGTTGTAGTGGTCAAGTATGACCAAAGCATCATTGACGATTACACCGGAAACGGCGATAATTCCAAAAATTGACATGGTGGTGAAATCCCAGCCGAGAATCCAATGGGATACGACCGCACCGCTAAACGCAGTCGGCACTCCAAAAATAATCACCAGTGGCTTCCAGTAGCTACGCAAAAAGGCTGCAATCAATACATACATTGCAAGCAATACTAACGGCACCAGGATACCCAAGGTCTTGAGCATTTCCAGCTGACTGCGTCCTCCACCATCAACTTCCACCTTCAAATCAGGATATTTTTCCAGCAGTTTCGGCAGGTGCAACTTTGTGATTTTCCTTCTCATCTGAATCGGTGTTGTCACTGCAGTATCTGTGTAGCCACTGATAAATCCCACTGGCTCTCCATTAATTCTGTCCAGTGAGGCCAGTTCGCGTGACTCTGTGATCTCAGCAATGTATGAAAGTGGAATTTCATTCGCGTTTCGCTGTTGAATTCGTTCTGTGGCAAGTGCTTCCACGCCCTGTCTTCGCTCGCGCGGGTAGCGCACGACAACCTGGATCTCTTCATGCCCTCGTTGAACACGCTGGACTTCCTGACCATGGAAGTTTGATCTGAGCTGCTCTCCAATAATGGCTGGATTCAACCCTGAAATGCTGCCTTCCGGGGTCAAATCGAAGTGATAATGAAGTTTTCCAAGGTTCATATTGTCAGCAATGCCGTAGATTGCAGATTCGCTTTCCATAATCGACCTGAGGTCTTTGACCGCCGCTTGCAATTCAGTACGATCGTGGTGCATCAAGGCATACGCTACACCGGGTGGAGCCCGAAGTCTTGAGGACTGAAAATCGAGCTTTTCAAATTCGGAAGAGTCGCCAATATTCAAACGCCAGGCGCGTTCAAACTCGAAAACTCCGACTTTGCGCAGCGTGCGATCGTTCAGGTGTACCCGCACCGAGGCAATATGGCCACTATCAACTTTGCGACTTCGATCTGATTCGTGCAAAGCCAATGCTGGTGCACCAACGATGACACTGATCGATCTGACGGATTCACCTTCGAGTTGTTCATCCGTCGTCCGTGCGGCCTGGGCTATTCTTTCAGCTGCAGCCGATGTCGCAGCAAATGATGTGCCAACCGGATAGCGAATTTCAACCTGAATATTGTCGGAAACATTTCTTGATTCATCGTTGATGATCGTCCGTACTGCTCCCGTATTGAGGAGCATGATTGAAGCCACAAAAACCAGCCCGCAAATTAATGGTGTCAGCACGGTATGACGAACAGACCATGAAACGATCGGGACAATAATGTTCTTTTGCAAATCCTGCAATTTATGGCTTGCAAAATTTTGCACCTCCCGCAGCGGCGACAGACTCCATGGTTTGTCCTTGGAAAGGTGAGCAGGCAGTATAAGAAACGATTCGATAAGCGACGTGATCAGGACAAAAACAGCAACAACGGGAATGACATTGAGAGACTGCCAGCGTACTTCTGTAACAAAGTAAAGCGGTGTGAATGCGATAATGGTGGTGACTACACCGATCGTTATAGGACCGAACATAGATCTTGCACCGGATATTGCTGCGTCCAGTGCATTTTTGCCCCGATTTCGTTCAGCCGCGATGTTCTCTCCAACGACCACCGCGTCATCGACCACGATACCAATAAACAAAAACAATGCAAAAATTGTGCCGATATTGATAGTCAGATTTGAAGCGCCGAAAAACAGCAGTGCGCCCAAGAAGGACAAAGGAATTCCAAGCGATATCCAAAAGGCTATACGAAGGTCGAATAATAAAACGATGCTCAAAAATACCAGAACTAATCCGATCAATCCAATGGAGATCAATCGTTGAATTCGCTCAATTGCCAATTTGGCTGGATCATTCCAGATGTTGACACTGATGTCTGAGGGAAAGGTCTGTTGAGAAATCCACGCGCGGACGGCTTCGGCAATCTGTTTGATTGACTGGCGCTCATCGGCATTAATTCTGACGAATGCCGCAGGTTCGCCATTCAGTGTGGAACGCACTTCGCGGTCAGTGAAACCGTCTCTAACTGTTGCCACGTCGCCAAGATAAATAATTGAACCTGTGCGACGCGTGAGCAAGGGTATATTCTCGAATTGTTCACCTGTGAGTCGTTTCGAGATGGAATGAAGAACAATGTCACCTGAACTGCTGGTCAACTCACCATAGGACAGGTTGAGTGATTCTTTCCTGATAATGCGAGTGATTTCCCCGAAACTCAAAGAATAACGTCGCAGTTGTTCCTCGTTCAACTCGATGGTAATTTCTCGATCTCTGACCCCTTGCAGTGAAACATGAGAAATGTTCGGAAATCTCAGCAGATCGCTTTGAATGCCCTCGGCGATTGAGCGCAATTCATTTTCGCTGGCCGAATTGGAGGAAACCGCTATCGTGAGCACCTCAAGGTTTAGCTTTTCAACCTGAACTGTTGCTTGTTCAGCACCAATTGGCGGAAAATACTTGATACTGTCGATTGCACTTTTGATTTCAGCGAGCAAAGTTTCAGAATCGGCAAAGGTTTTGAGCTCAATTAAGACGTTCCCCACGCCCTGGGTGGCACTGGAAATCACTCGATCAACGCCGTCGATACCGATAAGGCTCTGTTCCACGCGCTGATTGATATCTTGTTCAACTTCTCTTGGCGACGCACCGGGAGACGGTATCGTTACGGTTATGGTGCGAAGATCAAGGGGTGGGTAAAGTTTGATTGAAATTTGCGTGGCGGCCACCAAACCGCCAACGATCAGAAACACCATGATCAAATTGGCAGCAACCCTGTTTTCAGCAAAATATGCGATTACTCCTTTATTCACAGAAAATCCTTGCTTTAACAGCAATCATAGCTGGTGGTGGCTACGTTGTTTTTTGAGTATGACACAAGGCTCACCGGTTTACTGTTATGTACTGCGCTGATAAATCGGAGACTCGTTGCTTCACCCGAACCATAACGACGGATATAAATTCAGTTCACCGAAAGTACGTCAACTGCTGTTCCGACCGTCAGTACTTCGGTTGCATTGACGATCAGCCCATCTGCAACATCAAACGGCTCGACTACCCAGTGCTCCCCGATGAGCGCGAGTGTATTTGGTTTGCGCGAATTCATCACACCGTCTGCCACAATCCAAGCATTCCGTTCAGGTCGCATGGCTTCACGCGGCAAGACAAATACATCTTCGAAAGTGGGTCCGTGCAGCGTTATTTCTGCAAACATGCCGGGCAATGGCAGGTCATCAACGGGCGAGCTGTCGTCAAACTTGAAACTAACCAGAATCATCCGGGTTTCGTTCGAAACCGTCGAACCGACACGTTCCAGATTCGCGGCATAAGTCTGCTTGTTGACTTCAATTGATGCACGGGTGCCGACGCCCAAATCCAATTCATCCAGCCGGTGCGGTTCGATCGGTGCCGAAACCTGCACATCGGAAGGTCGATAGCCAGTGCCTAAAATTGCCTTGTCAGCGCCAACGTACTCATACGGCCCCGTAAGTTCTCCAACTGCGACGTCAGCGCGAATTACACGAATATCATAAGGCAGGGATATCTCAGTTTGCGCCAGATCGAGTTTTGCCATTTCAAGCCTCGCAGACAGAATTTCGATGCGGCTCGCAGAAAATTCTGCATTGGCTTGACTGTTGTCGCTAGCCGAGCTTTGTTTAAGTTGATGAAGTTTCAGTTTTGCTTCAGCTTCAGCAACTCGCAGCTGGTATTTTTGCGGGTCAATTTTTACAAACACTTGATTAGCGCGAATGGTTCTACCTCTTTTGAAGTCATCAGAAACCCAGGTGACGCGACCTCGTGCTTCAGGCATGATCTTAATGCGCTCTTCAAGCGTTACATTACCGGTCAGGTGCACAGGTAACGTGAAATCTTCTCGCCGCGGCTGCGCCATAACAACCACTGCCGGCAGTAAAGGTGATGTGGCAACCTCGTCACTGACCGCACGCTGTTCAATTCGGTCAGGTGCGCGGGCAAATATAAGGATGGAAAAAATCACACCAGCAACAGCAAGCAGCTGAATGTAACCCAACAATCGCTTTCGTTTGCTAGTGTTCGGGGAATTTGTAGATTGTTGAGCCATGGGTAACCTACGCTGGAAAAGCTGACTTTAACGACAATTTCAGGTCAAATTTGTAAGCAGAATATTTACGAATTGACTCCCACCGAGACTATCGCAATCTGCCTGATCGTCGTCTTCCAGATTCGACACTCACAGTTCAAAATAAGTACCAGCCGATGTCCATTCGTATCCATTCGTACTTACTTGATAACATTGTACAAAAAATCCAAAAGTATTTTGTCATCTTTGTGCTGTCCAACGAGAAGTGAGTCTGCAGGATGGCTTTGTTTCCAACGAGAAACGAATCTGAAAAACCGAGTGGATCGGGTTCATCACAGGAGGATGAAAACGATAATGAAGCTCGAAGAACTGAAGACTCTGGAAAACGTGCAAGCGTTTCAGGAAAGTACTCAAGCGGTAGTGTTTGAGGTGGTCGACAGCAAGGCAGTTCGGTATCGGTGGATTGAACATTTTTTGCGGCGTTTTCGCTATGCGAGGCTGTCGAAGAAACAGCGCGGATTGGTGACCGGATTGCTGATGAAGATCAGCGGCTATTCGCGTCAGCAAGTCATTCGATTGGTCAAACGCTATCGAGCCAAGGGCCGGGTGCGGTGCGGCCGTGTCGGTGGCGTCCGATTTACCGCACGGTATACGGAGGAGGACATTTCGCTGCAGGTCGAAACAGACCGGTTGAATGATGTGCCCAATGGCCTGGCGGTGAAGAAGCTGTTTGAACGGGCCTGGATAGAGTACGGTGAAGAACGCTTCAAGCGATTGGCCGGGGTCTCGGTGTCGCACATTTACAATCTGAGGAAGTCCGAAAGCTATCAGCGTCAGCGCACCTGGCGTGCGAAGACCCGGTCCCGGCAGATTGACATCGGCACGCGCAAGCGGCCGCAGCCGCATGGCAAGCCCGGCTACTTGTGCGTTGACACGGTTCACCAGGGTGATCAGGATGGCCAAAAAGGGCTTTATCACATCAATGCAGTTGATCAGGTCACGCGATTCGAAAGCGTTGTTTTAGTTGCGATATGTTGCGCGCAACATAAGGGTAGAAATCGCGAAAATCGCGCCCGATCACGCCAGATTCGGCTGTTTTGAGGGGAATCTTGGAGGATTTTTTGCTCATGCCTCTGTAACCACTTGGATCAGTGGGCAATTTTGACATCGCAATCGCCTCCTCCACTTAATCGATTCAATCGATTTCCTGTGAGGTGCTACAATTGTTACAATCAGATTAAGATTCTATTAATTGAGTGATTGGTGAGGTTCAAAGTGACGAGTTTATCAAGAAAAATCGCATTATTTGCGATACTGCTCTTTATCCCTTCGGTAGTTCTATCGCAACACACCGTATTTCCTAATACCTTTGAAATTGCACTCAAAGACAGTGGCAGTAATGACTATTCTGACTGGAATGCTCGTGCAGCAGCAAGTAACTGTGCGAACCTTGGGATCAACTGCATATTAGACAATGACGAGCATCGACTTGTAGGAAACACGACCAGTTTCGCGACTTCAGCGGACGATCTCAAGACTTTGATTGAGGGAGCCGAATTTGGACTTGATTGCTTAGACAAGGCGGCAGTATTTGTTGACCGAGGTCAGCACGTGTATCCAGACGTGGGATATTATGAAGGTCCACTCCACCAATTTTTTGTTGGTGAAGCCAACCGATGTTGGGATCACTACCAAAAAATATACGAAGATAATAAAGATAAATTTTGAGTGCTAGCCGACAACCCTTTGTTTAAAGTGGGATTGTTTCTTCAACACTAAACAGTCATGATTGTGCGGCGATCACCCCGTACAGCGAAAATAGTTTTTCGAGGAAAATCTCTAATACCGTAACTTGGTGTTGCAAGTGCTCCAGGCCAAGCCGCGTTCTTGATACAAAAACAGCAGGTAGTCCTGAACCTCCTTGGAATCGATGGTGTCAGGGCTACGGCGATAGTGCTGAACCAAACCGTTGACCGATTCGGTATAGACCCTTTTGGTATTCTCCGACAGTCCTCGAATGGACATGTCATTGAGTATTTTTTTCGAAGGAAACTCATGATTAAACGCCTCAACTGTCGATCGTAAAATGAGGTGCGCCGAAGTGGCGAACCTTTCACAGACGGGATAAGCAAAAACGCCTGACAAGCCAATCGCATGTGCGTACGAAAGGCACTGAGGAATTAGAGGATGGCGTAGGAGCTGCGAATGAACGCGCGGATGTCGTTTACGATCTCAACTACCGAAAGTGGCAGTCGATAACCTATAAACCTGTTGCGGAACACAACTTGGTTCTTGTTGAGAAATATTGCGCGCAACAACTCTCAACTGAAACAACGCATTCGAACTGCGTGACCTGATCAACTGCATTGATGCGATAAAGCCCTTTTACGCCACCCTGATCACCCTGGTGAACCGTGTCAACGCGCAACTAGCCGGACTTGCCATGCGGCTGCGGCCGCTTGCGCGTGCCGATATCAAATCTGCCGGGACCGGGTCTTCGCACGCCAGCTGCGCTGCCGCTGATAGCTTTGCGACTTCCTCAAATTGTAAATGTGCGACACCGAGACCCCGGCCAATCGCTTGTAGCGCTCATCACCGTATTCTAACCAGGCCCGTTCAAATATTTTCTTCACCGCCAGGCCATTGGGCACATCATGCAGCCGGTCTGTTTCGACCAGCAATGCAATGTCCTCCTCCGTATAGCATCGGGTAAATCGTACGCCGCCGACGCGGCCACACTTAACCCGCCCCTTGGCGCGGAAACGCTGGATCAGCCGATTAACCTGCGAGCGTGAATAGCCACTGACCTTCATCAGCAATCTGATCACCAATCCGCGCTGTTTCCTCGACAGTTTCGCATACCGGAAGTGAATCAAAAAAATGTTCGACCCATCGGTAACGAACCACCTTGCTGTCGACCGCCTCAAACACCACTGCTTGAGTACCTTCCAGAAACGCTTGAACGTCTTCCAGAGTCTTCAGTTCTCCGAGCTTCATTATCGTTTTCACCCTCCTGTGATGAACCCGATCCACTCGGTTTTTCAGACTCGTTTCTCGTTGGAAACCAAGCCCTCCTGCAGACGCATTTGCCGTTGGAAAACACTCGGCCTTGCCTCAGGCTCGAGGGTGGTTTACATTTGCGGTATCATTTGCAAAACTGTCAATCTCTGCCGGGGAGGATAAACCATGAACGGACAGCGTCTCGACCTGGCTCGGAAACGCGCCGGCCTCTCGCTACGCGGGCTGTCCGACGCGCTGGGCGGTCAGCCGAGCCACCAAGCCATTCGTAAATACGAGAAGGGGGAAATGACCCCGAACAGCAGCGTCCTTGTAGCGCTTGCCAAGGGTCTCGGAGTCTCGGTCGATTTT
>JAJDZL010000053.1 GCA_022824665.1 Gammaproteobacteria bacterium
TGACGGCTGGGCATCAGTGCCAGTACCGAGCCGGGCGATATCCAGCATCGGTTGAGTGCCTGCAATAAAAAACTCCCTGATGGCGTTTGACTGCTCCTCGGGTACTGCCTCACCTGTTTCAGGATCAATCAGCGCGGTAACGACATTATCTGGCGCTGCCAGTTGCGCTTCTGCAGCACCATTCAATGCGGCTTTCATGTAGTCAATCCAGATTGGCAGTGCCAGACCAGCGCCGTGTTCGTTTCGTCCTAGGTCCGCCGGTTTATCAAACCCGACCCATACAGTCGCGACAACATCAGAATTGAATCCGGAAAACCAGGCGTCTTCAAAATCGTTGGTTGTGCCGGTTTTGCCGCCGAGATCAGAACGATTGAGCGACAGTGCCTTACGGCCTGTGCCCTCCCGAATCACCCCGCGCAGCAGATCCGACATGATGTAGGCATTGGCACTTGAAATGACTCTTTGTGCCTGTTTGACCGGCATGTTAACAATCTCGCGTTCCTGAACCTGACTGGCGGACTCGATGCCGTCAAGACAGCCGCTGCAGACTGCTGTCACCTGGCCTCGCAGGATAACTTTTTCGTCGCGGTCCTTGACCACATCAATAAAGTACGGCTCAACCTGGTAGCCGCCGTTTGCAAAGACGGCATAACCGGAAACAACGCTCAGCGGCGTGGCACCGGCGGATCCGAGTGCAAGCGAAAGCCCTTTCGGCAGCACTTCCGTGTCAAATCCAAACCTGCCAATGTAGTCAATTGTGGTTTCGGTCCCCATGCCCCTGATCAACCGAACCGACACCAGATTGAGCGAGCGGCCCAATGCGGCTCTCAGTCGAGTATCGCCGGTAAATTTTCCGCTGTAATTCTGCGGTCGCCACAAAATCTCGGATGATTCATCTTCGACAACGATTGGCGCACCACTGATCAGGCTTGCGGGGGTGAAACCATTGTTGAGGGCAGCCGAATAGACAAACGGCTTAATGTTCGAACCCATCAGGCGTACGCCTTGGGTCGCCCGATTAAACTTGTCGAGATAATAATCAAATCCCCCGACCATCGCCAGTACAGCACCATCTTGAGGGTTGATTGAAATGAGTGCGCCTTCCACGTTCGGTAGCTGCGAAAGACTCCAGATGCCGTCTTCAGTGGGACGTACATAAACAATGTCACCCAGGCTGACCACATCAGCCGGCATCGCCGGTTCCGGACCCTTGGCGCGCGCACTCTGATAGCGCCTTGCCCATCTCATATTGTCCCAGGGAATCGTGATTCGCTCAGTCGATTTCGTAACCGCAATGACGTAATCATCAAAAATCTGTTCAATCAGGACCGGTATGATTTCCTGGCTGGGTTCGACGTGTTTGAGCGCATTGGAAATTTTTTCGTCAGAATCAAGTTGCGTCAAGTCCCAATTTCTGACAGCCCCTCGATACCCATGACGCCGGTCGTAGCGGAGCAGGCCCGCGCGCAGGCCTTGAATGGCAGCAGTCTGATTGTCTGAGCGTATCGTCGAATAGACACTGTACCCGTCCTCATAAGCGGCTTCGCCGAAGCGCTCATACATTTCTCTCCTGATATGCTCCGCAACATATGGAGCCTTGAGTTCAACCTCAGAGATATGCAGTTCAGCACTTAACTCGGTGGCGACATACTCCTCGAGCTGCTCGGCTTTTGTTATGTAGCCCAACTCATGCATTCGCCCGAGAATGTAATCCCGGCGTATTTTTGCATTTTCAGGATTACTGATCGGATTGATGCTTGAGGGTGCTTTGGGAAGTGCCGCGAGCATCGCATACTGTGGCACGCTAAGCTCGTCCAGCGACAGACCATAGTACACCCCGGCAGCAGCGCCAAAGCCATAAGCCCGGTTGCCCAGAAATATCTTGTTGAGATACAGCTCCAGAATCTCATCTTTCGTCAGGTACTGTTCCAGTCGCAAGGCAAGCAGTGCTTCTCTCGCTTTTCTGAGATAAGTCCGCTCTCTGGACAGGTAATAGTTTCTCGCGACCTGCATGGTGATGGTACTGGCGCCTTGAGTGCGGCTGCCAGAAACCAGGTTGATATACATCGCTCGGAGTATGCCGCGATAGTCGATCCCCACATGGTGGTAATAGCGGTCATCTTCAGCGGCCAGTACTGCAGCGATCAGAGTTGGCGGTGTGTCTTCAATCGTCAAGGGGACGCGCCGCTCGTCACCAAACTCACCAATCAGCAAACCGTCGCTGGAATAGACCCGCAGTGGCACCTTGAGTTGCAGCGTTTTGATGGTTTCAATGTCAGGCAGGCTGGGCAGTATCAGCAGGAGAACGATGACACCTGCTGCAAGTGCCAGCATAAACAGATTGCTGAGCGCAATTACAGCAAAAGAAATAAGCCCCCGCGGCCTGGAACTATTGGTATTTCGAGCGACCATCAACCGAACCTGAATTGACAGTAAAAATTTTATCAGATGACATTGCAAAAAATTTTACATGAAGTTTGAGCTGAGGCGTTGTTTACACCAATCTTTGTTGTGCATAATGTCTGAAAATGCTTCGCATTCGCTAATGCCGAGGCTCTTTAGGCGGAATCTTGATACTTTGCAAAGAACTCACCTGGTATCACCGCGATCAAGCGTATTCAACTTTTCGATTTCTGGAACATAAACCTGGCTGACTCCGCATGAACTTTCCTTATTATTGGCCGAGCAGCATGAGACCAACACATGCCGTGATATTTTTTGTGCCAAAAAGTTATATTGATGATGACTGTTACCATTGACTCCTCCTGGCACCATGATCGACAAAATTGATCTTGAACAGCGAATCGCCACCTACCGTCTGTCTGACCCGATGATTGTGTTGATTGGGCCGATGGGTGCGGGCAAAACCACGGTTGGGCGCAAACTGGCGCAGAATCTGCATCTCGATTTTGTGGACACGGATCAGGCAATAGAACAAAATGCAGGCTGCCGAATTACAGAGATTTTTGAACAGGAAGGAGAGGAAGGGTTTAGGCAGCGAGAAAAGCAGGCGTTGGAGACCTATTGTTGTCTCAGCGGAACCGTCATCGCGACCGGTGGCGGCGCAATCCTTGCTGAAACAAATCGACGGATGATGAGAAACGGGATTGTCATTTATTTGCACGCAACACCCGTCCAACAGTTTCAGCGTATCAAGAAAAGGACGCACCGGCCAAATTTCAATCCCGATGACGGTGTGGACAGTCTGATTAGACTGATGAAAGTTCGTGAACCGCTCTATCGAGGGGAAGCTGACTTTACAGTCAATACCGGTAAACAGTCTATAGAGTTGATAATCAGTGCTATTGAGAAGTTCCTCGTCGGCTTATGAAGAAAATTGAAGTAAACCTCAGCGACAGACACTATCCGATTTATGTCGGTCGCGGACTGCTGGAGCGGTTGGACTTGTTGCAACCGCATATAGTCGGCACAACTGCCGTCATCATCAGCAACGAGACAGTTGCGCCACTTTTTGCAAAGACTGTAGCCGAGTCTATCGCTCGCTTCGTCAAGGTTGAACAATGCATATTACCGGACGGAGAAGTTTACAAGGACCTGCGCACTGTAAAGAGCATTTTTGACCAGATGCTGGCAATCCCCTGCGACCGAAAAACCACCGTCATCGCACTAGGTGGGGGTGTGGTCGGTGACATATCAGGTTTCGCAGCAGCCTGCTACCAGCGCGGCATCCCCTATATTCATGTACCCACGACACTGTTGGCACAGGTCGATTCTTCAATCGGTGGTAAAACGGGTGTCAATCACCCACTCGGCAAAAACATGATCGGTGCAATTTATCAGCCCAAGTGCGTGGTCGCCGATGTTGATACGCTGAATTCACTGCCCAAGCGTGAACTAGTAGCCGGCCTCGCTGAGGTCATCAAGTATGGCTTGATCAGGGACCCTGATTTTTTCGATTGGCTCGAAAAAAATATTGAGTCTCTTGCTAGCCGCGATCCGGATTGCCTGGAATACGCAATTGAACGCTCCTGCCTGAATAAAGCGCGCGTCGTTGAATTGGATGAGCGCGAAACAGGCATTCGGGCCATTCTAAATTTCGGGCATACATTCGGTCACGCGATCGAAAACAATCTCGGATACGCGGACTGGCTGCATGGCGAAGCCGTTGCTGCGGGTATGGTTATTGCGACAGAATTTTCCAGGCGCCTCGAAATGCTGAGCGCCGACGATAGCGCTCGCGTAAAACGCATTGTGCAACGCTGCGGACTGCCGGAATTTCCGCCCGCTTGGATGACTGAGCAAGATTTCATGCGCGCAATGGCGGTCGATAAAAAAGTCGATGCCGGCAAGATCAGATTTGTAGTGCTTGAAGACATCGGCAAAGCAACCGTGATCGACCAATACCCTCAGGCAGTACTACAGCAGACACTGGCTGCCTTTCTACCCTCCTGATTAAGTTTTTTGCTGTACCTGACATAGCGCCTGAATAGATCAGGCGTTGATATGCTGACCTTCCTAAGTGCTGCACTTATCTAAAGTGCGAATTTGATCTTGAAGCACAAGTTCACCCACGCTAACTTCGCAAGGACGATATTCTCCCTCTTGTTTTATGTCGGTCGGATGAACGTGATGAAACGGAAGCGGTGAAGTACTTATTCTTAAGAATTTCGTGATGAGGTTGAAGAATTTCTCGAAACAAGCAGGTAAGATCAAGCCATTTGTATGGAGTTCCTCTGAGGGATCCGTAATTGAGGTTGAAACCGTCTACGTAAACGTGTGTTCGCATTATTTGAACAAAGAAAAAGCAGGAGCCTCCTGAGGAGGCTCTGCACCCTGCGGTCGAAGCCACAGGGGGTGTAGTTCAACCAAGTATATTGCAAATCTTGCATACTTAATTTCAAGAAATTTGTAGCGTTTGCTGCTGGTGTCTATAGCAATTTCGAGTGAAAGTCGCTGGGAATTCAGGCTAACGGTTTTCGCCGCTATAGTTTGAAGCAACAACTGCTGAACAGGATTTTCATCCACCAAAGAAAAGCATACTACTCATGGCGCATGAATTTGCTGAGTGTTGACGCTAGCGCTCGCGTAAAACGCATCGTGCAACGCTGCGTGCTGCCGGAAACTGTCCGGCCGTGAGACAAAAAATTACCCGATCGTCGCAAGTCGTTCGAGCGCGGCATCATGGAGAATACGCTCATAAGCGTCATTCACTGGCAGTTCTATAGCGCGCTGTAGCAACTCGCGTACTTCGCTACGGTACTTGCGGTCGTCCAATTGAAGCAAGCCAATCGCATTTTCCAGGTAAACCTCTTTACTGTCAGGTGCGAGTTTATGCGCCTGCTCAAACGCGGCAAGTGCATCTTTTTTTCTGGCTTTGAACGTTACCCGTGCGATCAACGAACCGACTCGAGCAACGATGCCAACGTGCCAGCGACCCAGGCTGAGCCAGGCGGAGGCGAGTTCAGGATCGATTTCGAGTGCCCGTTCAATCGACTCGCGGGTTGATTTGGCATAGTTGCCTTTCGCTGCCTTTATCGCACTTATTGTCTTGGTATAACGACCCACCGCACGTGTCAACTGCAGGTGCGCTTCCGCGTTATTCGGATCCACCTCGATAGCCTTGGTTGCCATCGCCATGGCATGCTCAATCACCGCTTCGTTGCCTTTCTCGCCGACAATGTACTGAACATGAATCGTCAGCGACTTTGCAGCCAACGTGTAACCCTCGGACGTTCCGAGCGATTCACCAATTTCTGCCGCTTCAATGAATCGCCCCTCGACATATGCTGTCCTTGCCAGATCAATTGTTTGTGCACTGGCAATTGTGCCGAGCAGCAGGCAACAGATTACCGCTAAACTCTTTGCCAACAAACACGATATTCGAGCCCCTTGTAATGTTAAGCGACTGCCACACATAACTCTCACACGCAAGAAAAATTATGAATTTGTTGTTGATCCACGTGCATGACTTTACACACGATTATTGTATTTACGCTCATAGTATAGAATTAAGCTGGCATTCAGCGTCCAAAGTTGTCGAGAATTCAGCGCTTCATCAGGCACATTTTCAAGCCGGTCGATAACCGCTTCGCGACGATTTTTGCCGCAATTCCCGACTCTATCGTAAAATTACAGACCGGCAGTATCGTACTGACATCTCACCATGCGCGCGCTAAAGCGCATATGAAAACAGCAGACCGTACGGTAACCAGTCCGCTAATTCAATCCATGTACCCTTTACGCTGAAACCATAGTCCGGATTATTGTGAATAGCCACGCTCAGGATATTGGCCTTTATCGCCCGCAATTCGAAAAGGACGGTTGCGGGTTCGGCCTGATTGCCCATATGGATGGGCTGCCATCGCATTGGCTGGTTGAAACCGCGATCAAGGCACTTTCCAACCTGACGCACCGCGGCGCGATTGCAGCGGATGGTAAGACCGGCGATGGATGTGGCATTTTGCTTCGAATCCCGGATGCGTTTTTTCGCGAGGTCACCGCAAAGGAGAATATTACTCTCGCAAGAAAATTCGGCATCGGGATGGTGTTTCAGAGCCCCAACCCGGATCAGGCACAGGCGGCGCGAAGCATCATCGAAGAAGAGCTCAGAGCGAAGGCACTGGAGCCGGCTGGCTGGCGCGTTGTACCGACTGACCGCGCGGCCCTAGGTGACGCCGCGATTCAATCTCGACCGCATGTCGAGCAAATTTTTGTCAATGCACCAACAAATCTGTCGACAGTACAGTTTGAACGACGCCTCTACTCTGCCCGCCGAGTGGCCGAGAACCGCATCCAGGCCACCGACCGACAATGCTACATTTGCAGCCTGTCGTCCAAGGTGATTGTCTACAAAGGACTGGTTATGCCAGACAACCTGACCACCTTCTACCCGGAGCTCAAGGACTCGAAACTTGAGTCATCACTTGCAGTTTTCCACCAGCGATTCTCAACCAATACCGCACCGACCTGGAATCTCGCGCAGCCGTTCCGGATGCTTGCGCACAATGGCGAAATCAACACCATCCAGAGCAATCGAATTTGGGCTGTCGCGCGTAGCAGCAAATTCACCGATTCGCTGCACGAAAACATCGATGAGCTATTGCCGCTGGTTGACTTTGAGTCATCCGATTCTGCCAGTCTCGATAACATGCTGGACTTCCTGGTCAGCGGTGGTATGGATATTTTCAGGGCAATGCAGATACTGGTACCGCCAGCCTGGCACAATGTTGATTCCATGGATCCTAATCTGCGCGCCTTTCACAGCTATAACGCACTGCACTCGGAGCCCTGGGATGGACCGGCCGGCATCGTGCTAACCGATGGAAGATATGCCGCCTGTGTGATGGACCGCAATGGTCTTAGACCCGCGCGATACGTCATCTCTGCTGATCGCCACATTACGCTTTGTACGGAAGTTGGCGTCTACGACTACAGTGAACAGGAGCTGGTCGCCAAAGGACGACTGAAGCCCGGGGAGATGATCGCAGCAGACACCCGAACCGGTAAGTTGCTTTTGCCGGATGAAATAAACACGATGCTGGCAGCTCGTCAACCCTACAACCGCTGGCTCAAACAACGCCAGCAAAGAATCTATACCCGCTTGCTGGACTACTCTCACTTGAGTAACAAACTCAATCCTTTTGAGCGCAAAGTCTACAAAAAACTCTTTAACCTCTCGTTTGAAGAGCAAGAACAGGTGCTGCGCGTATTGAGCGAGGTCGGGCAGGAAGCGGTCGGCTCAATGGGTGACGACACGCCACTGCCGGTGCTGTCAAAACAAAATCGTTCCGTATACGATTACTTTCGCCAGCAGTTTGCCCAGGTTACAAACCCGCCGATCGATCCTCTGCGGGAAAAAATCGTGATGTCACTTGAAACAACCATCGGTACATCAATGGGCCTTTTCGAGGAGTCCAACGAACACGCGAAACGCCTGACCATCGGCTCACCAGTGCTGTCAGGCCGAAAGTTTTACACGCTCATGGAACAACAGGACCGGGATTTCAGCGTGTATCAAATCGACCTGATCTACAAGCCCGAAGAGGGGCTTCAAAACGCGCTAATCAGAATTTGTGATGAAGCAACCGAAGCGGTCAAGAACGGTTATATGATCGTTACACTGTCGGACCGTAAAATATCGTCGACGACGCTGCCCATCCACGCCTTGCTAGCGACCGGTGCAGTACATCACAGGCTGATCCGGGAAGGCTTGCGCTGTGATTCCGATTTAATTGTTGAGACAGCTACCGCCCGCGATCCGCATCATTTTGCAGTTCTGATCGGTTACGGTGCAACCGCCATCTACCCTTATCTCAGTTATTCAACCGTCAGAGAGATTGTGGGTGATACAGCCAGTGAACGACATTCACTGAACGCCATTCGCGCCTATCGTCAAGGCATCAAAAAGGGACTTTTTAAAATCATGTCCAAAATGGGCATCGCAACAGTTTCCAGCTATCGCGGCGCACAGTTGTTCGAGGCAGTGGGTTTGAGCGATGAGGTGATTAAGCTTTGCTTTTCGGGCACTGTCTCTCGAATCCAGGGCACCAATTTCGACGATATCGAAAACGACCAGAAACAGCTCGCAGAATCTGCCTGGGATCCGAGAAAACCGGTGCGCCACGGCGGTCTGCTCAAATATTCATCGGATAGCGAATACCACGCGTTTCACCCGGATATTGTTCACACACTGCATGCCGCGGTACAAAGCGGCGACAAACATGACTACGAAAAATTTGCCGCCCTGGTCAATGAGCGCGAACCGACCGTACTCAGAGATCTACTGCAAATAAAAGGCAACCGCGAAACTCCGATTCCAGTCTCAGACGTCGAACCGGTCGAGCAGATTCTTTGTCGCTTCGACAGCGCCGCGATGTCGCTCGGTGCACTTTCCCCGGAAGCCCACGAAGTGCTCGCCGAGGCAATGAATGAAATCGGCGGCCGGTCGAACTCCGGAGAAGGCGGCGAAAACCCGATGCGCTACGGTACCGCACGTACCTCAAAAATCAAACAGGTTGCGTCCGGCCGTTTCGGGGTAACACCCCACTACCTGGTGAGCGCTGAGGTATTGCAGATCAAAATTGCCCAAGGTGCCAAACCCGGAGAAGGCGGACAGCTGCCTGGCCACAAAGTCAGCGAGATGATTGCCCAACTTCGCTATTCGTCGCCAGGTGTATCGCTGATCTCTCCTCCACCACACCACGACATCTATTCGATCGAAGACCTTGCCCAACTGATTTTTGATCTGAAACAGGTTAACACCAAAGCCCTGGTATCTGTAAAACTGGTTTCTGAAGCAGGTGTTGGCACAATTGCCGCCGGCGTTGCAAAAGCCTATGCTGACATGATCACAATCGCAGGCTACGACGGTGGCACCGGCGCAAGTCCAATCACATCAGTCAAGTATGCCGGCAGCCCCTGGGAGCTCGGCCTGGTTGAGACGCAGCAGACGCTGCGCATGAACGGACTTCGCCACCTGGTGAGAATACAGGTCGATGGGGGCCTTAAAACTGGTCTGGATGTTGTCAAGGCAGCAATTCTCGGTGCCGATTCGTTTGGCTTCGGTACCACACCAATGCTTGCTATGGGATGCAAGTATTTGCGCGTGTGCCACTTGAATAACTGTGCAACCGGTGTTGCCACGCAAAACAGCAGGCTGCGAGAACGCCACTTCATTGGCACCAAGGAACGGGTTGTTCGCTATTTTCGATTTGTTGCGGAAGAAGTGCGGGAGATTCTCGCTTCAATCGGCAAACAAAACCTGGAAGAGATCATAGGGCGACCCGAGTTGCTTGAAATTTTACCCGGAGAAACGAATCGACAGCGACGCCTTGATCTAAGCCCCCTGCTCTCGACAGCAGGCGTTGCTGAAGATACACCACGACACTGCAAGGCCACCAATAACCGGCCATGGGATCAAGCGAAGCTTGCAGAACGCATGGTCAAGGATGCGATGAGTGCCATCCAGACCGGCAAAGGTGGTGAATTCAGCTATGCCATCCGCAATACGAACCGCTCAATTGGTGCCCGTCTGTCCGGAGAAATTGCAAGCACAAATGCAGCACTTGAATCCCCGATCAAGGTGCGATTCAACGGTGTCGCTGGACAAAGTTTTGGCGCCTGGAATGCTGCAGGACTCGAATTGTACCTCGAAGGCGATGCGAATGATTATGTCGGCAAAGGCATGGCCGGAGGAAAGATTGTACTTATGCCATCAAAGGACAGCCCGTTGGAGACTCGCGCGACGCCGATCGCAGGCAACACCTGTCTTTATGGTGCAACCGGCGGGAAGTTTTTTGCTGCCGGTACTGCGGGTGAACGTTTTGCTGTTAGAAATTCAGGTGCCATCGCGGTGCTGGAGGGCTGCGGAGACCACGGCTGCGAATACATGACCGGTGGTGCGGTGCTGTCACTCGGACAAACCGGGGTCAATTTTGGCGCGGGTATGACCGGTGGCATTGCATTTGTGCTCGATCTGGAGCGGGTTTTTGTTGACTGTTACAACCACGAACTCATCGATATTCATCGTTTGACGCACGAAGATATGGAACCGCACCTGAGCTACCTGCACGAACTGATCGATGAGTACGTTCTCGAGACCGGCAGTCGATGGGGCCGCACTGTCAGCGAAGACTTCCTCGAACTTGCTGGACGGTTCTGGCTGGTTAAACCGAAAGCTTCAGAAATCAAGGATCTGATGGAAACGCTGCGAGAAGCTGCATAACTTCTCAAGCACTCAATCATGAAAGAACATTTCCAGTTTGTTGACCTGCCGCGTCAGGACCCGCCCAAGGAGTCGGCACAGAATCGAATTTTGCACTGGGACGAAATTTACCAGCACTATGACCGCGAAACAGCGGCCAGTCAATCGTCTCGCTGTATCTCCTGCGGAAACCCATACTGTCAGTGGAAGTGCCCGGTTCATAACCACATCCCGGATTGGCTAAGTCTGATCTCTCAGGGTCGGTTGTTTGAGGCCGCAGAGCTATCACACCAGACCAATTCACTGCCTGAGATTTGCGGGAGAATCTGTCCCCAGGACCGCCTGTGTGAAGGGGCATGCACCATGAACGACGGTTTTGGTGCGATTACGATCGGTTCGGTTGAGAAATACATTACCGACGAAGCGTTTGCACAAGGATGGCAACCGGATATTTCCGCTGTTCAGTCTACCGAAAAGCGTGTCGCGATCGTAGGCGGCGGTCCGGCAGGGCTGGGCTGTGCAGATTTTCTTGTCCGAAACGGAGTCGAAGCAACAGTATTCGACCGATATCCCGAAATCGGTGGACTGCTGACCTATGGCATACCACCGTTCAAGCTGGAAAAACGCATCGTGCTCAAACGCCGCGAAGTGATGGAACACATGGGCGTCAAATTCATCCTTGGTAAAGATATCGGCAAAGATATTCCCCTAAGTGACCTGCTTCGGGATTACGATGCGGTATTTCTGGGTATGGGTACCTATGCCTACATGAAGGGCGGTTTTCCTGGCGAAAATTTACCAGGCGTTCATGAAGCACTGCCCTACTTGATTGGAAACAACAACAAGGTGGAAAATTGGGAACCCGGTGAGTGGTCGTACATCGATCTTGAAAACCTCAATGTCGTTGTTCTCGGCGGCGGCGATACGGCGATGGATTGTGTGCGCACAGCGGTGCGTCAGGGCGCAAGCAGTGTCACTTGCGTATATCGTCGTGACGAAGCTAATATGCCAGGTTCACGCCGCGAAGTCTGGCATGCCAAAGAAGAAGGTGTACGTTTTCTGTGGAACCGCCAGCCCGTTGAAATTTCCGGCAACGGTGCGGTGCAGGCAGTGAAAGTTGTCGAAACCAAACTCGGTGAACCCGATGAGAGAGGGCGCCGGCAGCCCGTACCAATTCCCGACAGTGAACAGTCCATTGAATGCGACAGTGCAATCATCGCATTTGGATTTCGCCCGAACCCGCAGCCCTGGTTTACCGAACACAACATCGAAGTCGATGTTTTTTCACGGGTAAAGGCTCGACCTGACAGTCAATTTGCATTCCAGACATCCAACCCAAAGGTATTTGCAGGCGGCGATATGGTCAGAGGTGCCGATCTGGTCGTAACCGCAGTTTTTGAAGGCAGGGAGGCTGCCAGAGGCATCATGCGTTTTATTGACGTGTGGTAGTTCCATACGATGACTGAGGCAACTCCCAGTGACAAATTAATCGTCGCGCTTGATGTTCCAACTGACCGTGAGGCATTGGAAATCGTACGCCGGCTGGATGGCGCCGCAGTATTCTTCAAAGTTGGCCTTGAGCTCTTTGCAAACGGTTCCGGGCTGCGTCTCATCGATACATTGGTCAGCCAGGGGCACGCAGTTTTCGCTGACTTTAAGTTTTTCGATATTCCCCAGACTGTTTACCGGGCTGTTCGAAACCTGAATGGACGCGGCATCCGGTTTGTTACCGTGCATGCCGAGCCCAACACCATGCAAGCGGCAGTTGACGGGGCAGATGGCATCTGTGTCTTGGGAGTGACCGTTCTGACCAGTCTGGATGATGACGGCCTTAAGGCAATGGGTCATCCCATACCTGTGTCGGAGCTCGTTCAGATGAGAGCGCTTGACGCAAAAGCGGCAGGCTGTGCGGGCATCATCTCGTCACCGAGAGAGGTGCAGGCAACGAGGACACTCGTCGGCCAGGAATTCCTGCTGGTCACCCCGGGGATTCGAT
The DNA here is from genome assembly GCA_022824665.1 of Gammaproteobacteria bacterium. Lineage (GTDB taxonomy): Bacteria > Pseudomonadota > Gammaproteobacteria > Arenicellales > JAJDZL01 > JAJDZL01. The sequence continues at coordinate 12,660 of JAJDZL010000053.1, forward strand.
CAACCAATGCACCGCCCGACGATCAGAAACGCACGCTTGGCGCTAAAGAGGCGTTGCGACTCGGTGCCGACTACCTGGTGGTCGGACGACCCATTCGAGATGCCGATGATCCACACAAGTCTGCGCGCGAATTTCAGGATCAAATCAGGGAATTCGAACTGACTCAGTCTGACGTAAACGCCTGACATGACAGCTCGGCGCGAGATGCACTTGCTGGAAAACTGTCGCTTCCTGCGAGCACTTCGCAGGCAGCCGGTCGATCAGACACCCATCTGGATTATGCGCCAGGCCGGCCGCTACCTGCCGGAATATCGCGCAACGCGCAAACGGGCCGGTGACTTCCTCACACTTTGTCGCACACCCGAACTCGCCTGTGAAGTGACCCTGCAGCCGCTTGAACGCTTTGCACTTGATGCAGCAATTATTTTTTCCGACATTCTGGTCATCCCCGATGCAATGGGTCTTGGCCTTAAGATGGAAGAATCGGTTGGGCCGGTTTTTGAAAATCCGGTGTCGTCAGCTCGGCAGGTGTACAAACTGGGTTCAGTCGACCCGGAGGATGACCTGAGCTATGTGCTGGAAGCGGTGCGCACAACGCGGCGAAATCTCCCACACTCTATTCCATTGATCGGATTCGCCGGCAGTCCCTGGACTTTGGCAGTCTACATGGTCGAAGGCCGTTCAAAAACCGACTTCAGTAAAGTCACCGCGTTTGCCCGGCAAAACACGGCCGCAATGCACCATCTACTCAAAGTGCTGGCAGATTCAGTTTCAGACTACCTCGCAGCCAAGGCAAGTGCCGGTGCTTCAGCGCTGATGGTTTTTGACACCTGGGGCGGAATACTGAGCACGCCAGAATATGAAAGCCTGTCCCTCGCCTATATGGCTGAAATCGTGGAAAATCTCAAAACCTCAGCAAAAGACGTCCCGGTGATTCTGTTCACCAAAGGCGGAGGGGCGTGGGTGGAACGTATTGCCCAAACCGGGTGCCAGGCGATCGGACTGGACTGGACAGTGGACATCGGGGATATTCGCCGCAAGCTCGGCGACCGTGTTGCCTTACAGGGCAATCTGGACCCCGATTCACTCAAGCTAAGCAATGATGAAATAGAACAGCAAACGGCTGACATTCTCCGTTCCTACGGAACCGGCAGCGGTCACATCTTCAACCTCGGACATGGTATCAAGCCGGATATCGATCCCGCTAAAGTTGCGTTTTTGGTCGATGCAGTCGGCCGACTAAGCAAACACTATCACTGAATTTGTATCAATCCAGTCATTTGCTCTGACTGACTTCGTTTCGGGCAATCCTTAGCATTTCCCGACATTGATCAACTTAAACTCGCTGGCAAGGGCTGGTGCTTGCGCACACGCCACCCGGCCCTCTTCCCATAATTTGATCAGCGTAGCCAGTACCGAGCGCGCGGCCGCGGGATGGAGTGCCCGGTCCACATCCTGATAAACATCGACGACGATCGACTGTACGGTTGAATTGCCGCGTCGCAAACTGTCAATTACCTTGTCTTGCCGCTCAATTCGGTGCGCAATCAAAGCTTTGACAAACTTAGCGGGCGATCTGATTGCCGGACCATGGGTCGGATAGTAAACCTGATCGTCTGCTCCAAGCAGCTTCTCCAGGCTCTCAAGATACGCCTTCATTGAACCATACGGTGGAATGATCACCGTCGTTGACCAGCCCATAACGTGATCCCCGGAAAAAAGCGCACGCTCTTCAGCCAAACGGTAGCAGAAGTGATTCGACATATGACCCGGTGTGTGAACACAATCCAAAGTCCAGCCATCGCCAACAATGACGTCGCCGTCCAATACCTCTACAGTGGGCACAAATTCGCCATCCAGCTCTTCTTCGAATCCCTCAGCATCGAGTTGATTTTTCTTCAGCGCGTGACCAAATATGGGTGCACCGCAAACCGATTGCAGCGGCCTGGCAGCTGACGAGTGATCGCTGTGTGTATGCGTGATGACAATATGTGTGATCGTTTCGCCGCGCAAACTGTCGGCAATCGCGGCGACATGCTGACTTAAGTTAGGTCCGGGATCAATCACTGCAACATTGCCTCGTCCGACAACATAGGTTCCGGTTCCCCGGTACGTAAAAAGGCTCGGATTTGGCGCCATAATGCGGCGAATGAGCGGCGTTACGTCCTCAAGCCTTCCATAGACGACTTCGTCCTCGAACTGAAATGGAATCTGTGTCTTCACCAGGGCTTGGAGGTTTGGCTGTATCGGTCAGGCTGCAGACTCTTCAAAATGAACATTCACCGGTACAAATGCAAAGTTGTCATCCCGCCAGTCTACCTCAATCGTATCTCCAGTTGAAAACCTGCCATCAAGGATTTCCCTCGCCAGTGGATTTTCAATCTCTGACTGAATTGCCCTTCTGAGTGGTCGTGCGCCATACACCGGGTCAAAGCCAACAGCCGCGATCTCGTCCAAGGCCGCGTCGCTGATTTGAAGATTTATCCCGCGCTCAGAGAGCCTTTCGTGGAGGTAGTGGATTTGATTGCGCGCAATTGCGTGGACATGGACACGCGACAGTGAATGAAACACGATGATGTCATCAATTCGGTTGATGAATTCTGGTCGGAAGTTCCTTTCAACCACCTTCATAATTGCGCTCTGCATGGTCGAATACTGTACCGACTCACCCGCGCCATCTTGTGAATCAACGACGCCAAAACCGCTTGTCTCCTGAATCAGGTCAGAACCGAGGTTTGATGTCATGACGACCACCGTGTTGCGAAAGTCCACGGTCCTGCCATGTCCATCGGTCAGCCGTCCGTCGTCCATCACCTGCAGCAGGACATTGAACACATCCGGGTGCGCTTTTTCGATTTCATCCAGCAATATGACACTATAAGGTCGGCGGCGCACAAGTTCGGTAAGGTGTCCGCCTTCTTCATAGCCAACATAGCCAGGTGGCGCACCGATCAACCGGGCAACCGAGTGCTTTTCCATGAACTCTGACATATCAATGCGAATCAGGGCATCTTCGTTATCAAATAGAAATTCAGCCAGCGCTTTGGTCAGTTCAGTCTTCCCGACTCCTGTCGGCCCTAGAAAAAGAAACGTTCCGCTTGGCTGATTCGGATCCGACAAGCCGGTACGCGAACGCCGAATGGCATTGGCAACTGCACTGATCGCCTTGTCCTGGCCAACCACCCGCTGACCGATTTTTGCTTCCATTTGCAGCAGTTTTTCGCGTTCCCCTTCGAGCATTTTGCTGACCGGAATGCCGGTCGCACTGGATACCACCTCAGCAATTTCTTCGTCGGTTACACTGCTCTTCATCAACTCTAACTCGCGCTCGTCTTCCGAACGGCTGTCGGCCAACTGTCGCTCCAGTTCCGGAATGGTCTGGTTATGCAGTTTTGCCAGCCGGTCAAGGTCGCCGGCCCGATGAGCATTGTCCGCTTCATTTCTTGCGGCATCCAGCTGCTCAAGAATGTGTTGAGAACTCATCACTGAGGCCTTTTCGCTGAACCAGATCTGCTCAAGTTCTGAGTACTGTTTTTGCAAATCATCAAGTTCTGTCTCAAGCTTTTTCAAACGCTCGCGCGAACCCTTATCAGACTCATTTTTAAGCGCAGCGCGCTCAATTTTCAACTGAATAATTTTGCGGTCGAGTCGGTCAAGCGATTCCGGTTTAGAGTCGATTTCAATTCGAATCCGGCTGGCAGCCTCATCAATCAGGTCAATTGCCTTGTCGGGCAAATTGCGATCCGTGATGTAGCGCTGCGACAGATTTGCAGCAGCAATAATTGCCGGGTCGGTGATGTCCACACCATGGTGAATTTCGTATTTCTCCTTGATGCCGCGCAGCATTGCCACGGTACTCTCAATCGTCGGTTCCTGAACGATGATCTGCTGGAACCGGCGCGCCAGTGCAGCGTCCTTCTCGATATATTTTCGATACTCATCAAGTGTTGTTGCACCAATACAGTGCAGCTCACCCCGAGCAAGTGCTGGCTTGAGCATGTTGCCGGCATCCATCGAGCCTTCAGCCTTGCCGGCACCAACCATGGTATGCAATTCGTCTACGAACAGAATAATCTGGCCTTCCTGTGCCGCAAGTTCGCTCAAAAGTCCCTTAAGCCGTTCTTCAAACTCGCCGCGAAATTGCGTACCGGCAATCAGCGAACCCAGGTCGAGCGCCAGCAAACGCTTGCCTTTCAAACCCTGCGGCACCTCGCCATTGACAATGCGTTGCGCGAGTCCTTCGACAATGGCAGTTTTGCCAACCCCGGGCTCACCAATCAGGACCGGATTGTTCTTGGTCCGCCGCTGCAACACCTGGACAGTTCTTCGAATTTCATCATCGCGCCCAATGACCGGGTCGACTTTGCCCTCTACAGCGCGTCCTGTAACGTCTATCGTGTATTTTTCCAGTGCCTGGCGCTGGTTTTCGTCAGCAGCATCGTTGACGCTCTGGCCACCGCGCATTTGATCAATTTTTTCTGTCAGGCGTTCCTTTGTTACACCTGCGGCACGAAGAATTTCACCGCACTGCGTTTTGTCATCGATTGACGCAAGTGCAATCAGTTCACTCGAGATGAACTGATCACCTCGTTTTTGCGCCATTCGGTCTGCCCGGTTGAGCAGGCTTGACAGCTGGGAGGAGACATGTACGGCACCTTCATTCCCGGCAACTTTCGGCAGGCTGTCGAGGTAGCTGCCGAGTTCAGACTGCAGCTTTAGCAGGTTGACGCCAACCTGTGTCAGAAGGTGCGGAACGGTACCGCCTTTCTGATTGATTAGCGCAATCAGCAGATGAACCGGTTCAATAAACTGGTGATCCCGGCCCACAGCGATACTCTGCGCTTCGCTGAGCGCCTGTTGTAATTTCGCGGTAAGTTTGTCAGGATTCATGTTCGTTTGCACCACTAATTGAGTTGTCTTTTACACCCACTGATATGGGGGTGGCTGAACAAATTTCAATCGCCGGGCGCACTTGCTCAGACACAGCACAATTCGAACCTGATCACCGTAGCGAACATTTCGAATTAGCTGTAATCATGATTTGATTTGGATACTGGGTTGACACAGGTGATCAGCCACAGCTGAATGATGTTTCTACCATTGCCTCACGCCTGAATTAATGGCCTCATAGATTTCGCAAGACAAAATAGATCAGGAATAATTGGGGGCCTATAAACAAAGGTTGACAAAGTCCAGGTACATTCGTTTATCGGGGTTTGAGCATACAGGGCTGGTGAATCTGCAGTGATTGAATGCTCAGCACCCCTTGATTTTTCCGTTTTGGCGGTATCGGAGTTGGTTCTGCGGTGCAATCTGCCATGATTTGA
>JAJDZL010000128.1 GCA_022824665.1 Gammaproteobacteria bacterium
TAACGGTTGGCGTTCCAGCATCTCACCATAAACCACACTAATTTGGTGTGGCAATGGGTCTACTAGACTGGTATGAACCGCAAGATAGGGATCAAAATGATGCGCTAGAGATATTCGATGAGCTTCCGTTACAAGACGTAACAGATCAGCATCGCCATCGAATGACCAACTCGGGCTAGGAGATTCAATACTTAACCGAACTTCATCATCACGATAAATCGTGACTTCCGATACTCCACCCTTCTTCTCACGATAGACTAAATTGACTGCTTGATTACCGATCCAATCTACAGAAACAATCTGAACTGAATGGTTAGGAACAATTCCTTGAACAATGGTGCCAGGCTTGATCTCATCAAGGGTAGTCATAGACATAACAAAATTACTCGTACGACCCTAATGTTCGCACACTTGAGATTTTCACACTTCCAAATACTACTGACTCTGACTCAGGCAATTCTTTAAGTCCAACTAGAATCATGAAATAATTCTAAGCGACAGATCACAATTTCATTAAGTGATTATATGAGTGAAATCAGCGATTAATCTTGGGGGAATAATGGCCGACTGAATTAGTTGGCGCAATTCTAGCTGACGAGCTCAATATATTTATAATCCGTTCCATTGTCAGCAGCACACTCACCCTTAATCATTCAGCAACGAAAACAGCCGATGAATTTTGAGCAATTCGAAACCCTGCTTGTCGAGTCGATTGATGAGCGTTTGCTTTCGGTGACTTTAAACCGTCCCAAGGCTGCCAACGCATTCAACACCCAAATGGTGCGCGACCTGTATCAGCTGTTCGAACAAATCAGCCTGGCCAGCGAACCGGTGCGCTGCATTATTCTCACCGGTGCCGGGACACGCGCATTTTGCGCCGGTGCCGACCTCAAGGAGCGCAAAGGTATGGACGATGCTGCGTGGACGCGGCAGCACCTTGAAATTGAAAGAATGGCAAGAGCAATCAAGGACTGTCCGATCCCCATCATCGGTGCGGTGAACGGTGCTGCCTTCGGTGGTGGCTGTGAAATCGCCTGTCTGCTCGACTTTCTCTATGCGTCTGATACCGCTCGCTTTGCACTGCCTGAAACCGGGCTTGGAATTATCCCGGGCGCCGGCGGAACACAGACGCTGCCTCGTGCAGTCGGTGCGCGGCGGGCGAAGGAAATCATTTTGAGCGGACAGCCCTTTGGTGCTGCTGAAGCGCTTGAATGGGGTCTCGTCAACAAGGTGTTTGCGGCACAAGAATTGCTTCCTGCAACAACGCGTGCAGCACAAAAAATTGCTGCCAATGCGCCAGTTGCTGTAAAGCAGGCCAAGCAGGCTGTCGACCGGGGTGGGCAAATGTCTCTCGCTGATGGACTGGCTTTCGAGATTGAAGCATACCATCGTACCGTGCCGACTCAGGATCGCCGCGAGGGTGTGCTGGCTTTCAACGAAAAACGAACGCCCAAATTCGAAGGCCGATAGTCAAATTTGTTCATCCATGGTGCGGCGACAGCGGGACGCTCTGGTAGAAAGACCGCACTGGGGAAACTGGGGAACCTGGCGCGGATCAGCACCGCTCAGCCGAACCCGAGGACAGCTATTGAAGCGGCTATCGCAAGGCCATATCCAGTAGCTGTGCAACATGCATTGGTTTTTTACCGGTCGCCAGCTCGACCTGGTGCCGACACGAGGTGCCATCTGCGATGATGATCGCATCACTGGCCGAATCTCGAATCGCCGGCAATAAACTGAGCTCAGCAATCTGCTCGGATACACGGTAAGTTTCGCGATTGTAACCAAAAGCCCCGGCCATCCCGCAGCAGCCGGATTCAATAAAACTGAAATCAAGCCCGTCAATTCGCGCCAGCGTCTTTTTCATCGCACTCATCTGTCCGAATGCTTTCTGATGGCAGTGTCCGTGTACCAGTGCGGTGCGCGACAAGGGTTTGAGATCAAAGGAGAGGTTTTGCTGCTCGATAAATTCTTCGAGGAGGAATGAGGATGCAGCGAGCTTTTCAGCCAGCTGATTTTGCATGAGCAGTGGAATTTCATCGCGCATGCCCAGCATACAGCTCGGTTCAAGTCCAACAATGGGAACACCCTCATCCAGATAAGGTGAAAGCGCTTTCAGCAGTCGGCTGATTTCCTTTTTTGCGTCGGCAATCATACCGCTCGTCAGGTAAGTACGACCGCAGCAAAGCGGTCGTGAACCAGCGCACGGAGAAGCTGTATGCACCCGATACCCGGCCGCGGTCAGCACATTTTGCGCGGCACGCACGATGTCTGGTTCAAACCACGTACTGAACGTGTCAGCAAACAGCACCACCGGCTCAGCACCTCGCGGCCCGGCCGGGTCAGGATTCAAATACGGTGTTGGGTGCCACTTCGGTGTTGGCCGATGCCGGCTGATACCGGTCACAGGTTCGAGAACTGTACGCATCAAGTTCGAGGTTGTGAGAACGTTGCTGAGCCACGACATGCGACTTGCGTATGGCGCATATCTCGGCAAATGCGCAATCAGCTTTTGGTGAATACCATTGCCAAACGCGGCAAAGCGAGCGGCCTCTACCTCTATT
>JAJDZL010000036.1 GCA_022824665.1 Gammaproteobacteria bacterium
CGTGGTGAAACTCGCCGAGCAGTTCTCGCTGCCGGTATTTACCTTTATTGACACCCCCGGTGCGCATCCGGGACTGGATGCAGAGGCGCGCGGTCAATGCCAGGCGATTGCTTCGAGCATGCTTGCGATGGTGCGAGCAAAATGCCCGATTATTGCTTCTGTCATCGGCGAGGGCGGCTCAGGTGGCGCACTCGCAATTGGCATTGCTGATGAGGTGATCATGCTGGAGTATTCGGTGTATTCGGTTATCTCGCCAGAAGGCTGCGCCTCAATTCTATGGAAGGATGCCAGCAAGGCATCGGATGCAGCTGAGGTGTTGGGACTGACCTCTGATCAGCTCGCCAAACACGGGCTGATTGACGTGGTGGTTAAAGAGCCCTTAGGCGGTGCTCACCAGAATATTGATGAAATGGCGAATGCACTCAAACAGCAGCTCGAAACCAGCCTCGAAAACCTTGCTCGACGGTCAATCGATGACCTTTTGGCGCTGCGTGATTCACGGCTTATGTCTTACGGGGAATATCTGCCGGCTAACTGATTGAAGTGGCAAGCCTGGACCCATATGCAATTCTCGATCAGCTTGGCACGGTCGTCGATGTTGACAAAAAAACGACCGTGCTGGCCGCATTCAGCGGTGGCAAAGATTCAACCGTACTCGTGCACCTATTATGGCGCCTGCGCCAGTCGCTGGGCTTTCGGCTGCTTGCACTTCATGTCAACCACGGCATTTTGCCGGAATCGGATCACTGGGAAGCGCACTGTGCTCAATTTTGCGCTAACTTAAACATTGAATTTCGTTCAACCCGGCTTGAGCTCGCGAGACAGCGCAAACGCATCAATGAAAATGATGCGAGAGCCGCGCGTTATGCCTGGCTTAAGGACGAGATTGATGAGCACCAGGTTCTGGTCACAGCCCACCATCTGAACGATCAGGCAGAAACCGTGCTGCTCAATCTGATGCGGGGTGCCGGAGTACGGGGTCTTGCAGCAATTCAGCCGATTCAGCGGTTTTCATCCGGGTGGCTCATAAGGCCGCTTCTTGCTGTAGCTCCAAAGGACATCGATGCCTATGTAAGAAGCTGGGACCTCAAGCATATCGAAGATCCGTCAAATAAAGACCTTGACTATGAGCGTAACTACCTTCGACATGAGGTCTTGCCAAAACTTGCAGCCAGATGGCCGGCAGCGATTGATCAAATCGGCAAGTCAGCGGCTTTTTTGTCCGACTCACGGCAGCTCGTCGACACTCTGGCTGCATCAGATGCCGAAGAGTGCCGCGCAAAGGGTGGCGGCTTTCTTAGCATCGGTTTCGAGCTCAATGTCATAAAGCTGCTGGAACTGACGCCGGCGAGACGGATGAACCTGATTCGATACTGGCTGCGAACGCATCTTGATTCCGAACCTGGACGGGCAGCACTTGACCAGTTTATGGATACTTCGCTGCTACCAGAGCGTAAATTTGCCAAACTTGCCTGGACCAATCATTGCATGTACAGGTATCAGGACGATCTTTATCTTGCCAGACATCCTGCAAGCTTGCCGAAACTGCCGGACATTCCCTGGGATCTCAACGCGCCACTTGAGATTGAGCAGGCAGGCATCAAACTTATACCCAGCGCGTCGGGTGAAGATGGACTTCGCATGAAAAAAATCACTCGCGGCATATCAGTACGCTTCAGGCGCGGTGGTGAGAAAATCATCTTGCCGGGCCGTCGTCATTCAAGCGTATTGAAAAAACTCTTCCAACAGCACGCAATTCCGCCCTGGGAGCGAAACACTTTGCCTTTGATCTATTGCGAAAATGAACTTGCTGCAGTCGTTCCATGGATCGTAGCCGATCGATATGAGGCTGAGAGCGCTGCTGCGGGGGTAACGATTTCAGTGGAATGCTTGTAGCTGGAAGGCAGGAAATTTCGGCGAATTTTGCAGAAAAACTGAAATTAGTCTGGAAATTTTAACGATTTTCTGCTAATCTATTAGTCCGTCCGAAGTGAATTTCTTTTTTGCTTCTTGCAACCAACTGTTAACCGCTTGACTGTGCGTAAATAACTTAGTGTCAAAGTTTGTCTTTGTAACCGGTGGTGTTGTTTCTTCCCTTGGTAAGGGCATCGCATCAGCGTCTCTGGCTGCTTTGTTAGAGGCTCGTAATCTATCGGTCACTTTGCTTAAACTGGATCCGTATATCAACGTTGATCCTGGCACAATGAGCCCCTTTCAGCACGGCGAGGTTTTTGTTACCTTCGATGGTGCGGAAACCGATCTCGACCTGGGGCATTACGAGCGTTTCGTTAATGTGCCAATGCGTCAGGCCAACAACTTTACCACTGGCAGGGTCTATGAACGCGTCATTCGGCGTGAACGGCAGGGCGACTACATGGGCAAGACTGTGCAGGTCATTCCGCATATTGTCGATGAAATAAAGGCATGCATAGACGAGGGAAGCGGTGACCATGATGTTGTCTTTGTTGAAATCGGCGGCACTGTAGGCGACATAGAATCTTTGCCATTTCTGGAAACAATCCGTCAGATGCGGATGGAACTGGGCGCTGACAACACGCTCTTTGTTCACTTGACGCTATTGCCGAGACTCGACTACGCAGGTGAGATAAAAACAAAACCGACCCAGCACTCGGTCAAGGAGCTGCGCAGTATCGGTATTCAGCCGGACATCCTGCTTTGCAGGACGGATATTGAGCTCCCCGAGGCCGAACGGAGCAAAATTGCGCTGTTTACCAATGTTCCCGAAAAATCGGTCATTTCAGCGTTAACGGTCGACAACATTTACGCTATTCCTCAGCTGTTTCATGAGCAAGGTGTTGACAGCCTGATTGTCGAGCAGTTGCGACTGAATGCCGATTCGATCGATCTTAGCGAGTGGATTGACGTCGTTGATCGGGCCAAGAACGTTACCGATACCCTTGATATCACGTTCGTTGGCAAATACCTGGAAATTGCCGATTGTTATAAGTCGCTTGCAGAAGCATTTCAGCATGCCGGAATGAGAACTCGAACGCGGATCAATATTCGTTACATCGATGCAGAAACGGTTGAGCACGATGGCGTTGAGGTATTGGCGGGCTCTGAAGCGATTGTTGTGCCAGGTGGTTTTGGTCAGCGCGGTACGGATGGAAAAATCGCGGCCGTGAAGTATGCCAGACTCAACAACATTCCGTATCTTGGAATATGCCTCGGCATGCAGATTGCGATGATTGAGTTCGCCAGAAATGTGCTTAATCTGACCGGTGCGCACAGCACGGAGTTTGACTCGGCTGCACCGCATCCGGTGATTGCGCTCGCCAGTGAATGGAAGACGCTCGAAGGCGTTGTTGAGAAAAGGGGGGCTAATGAAGATCTTGGCGGTACGCTAAGACTCGGTGCCCAGGATGCTACACTATTTGACGGAACTTTGGCCCGGGCGATTTACGGGCAGGATACGATTCAGGAGCGCCATCGTCATCGCTATGAGTTCAACAACCGGTATCGCAAACAATTCGAGGAGGCCGGCATGGTCTTCTCCGGTGTGTCACCGGATAATTTCGTGGAAATGGTGGAGCTGCCTTCTCATCCGTGGTATGTCGGCTGCCAGTTTCATCCCGAATTCACCTCGACACCGCGCAAGGGGCACCCGTTATTTGCAAATTTTGTTGAAACCGTACTCGAGCGAAGGAAACTAGCAACCGAGCTGCCGAGGCAGGCAGCAGTCATTTGAAAATAGCAGAGACGCCAGTCGGCCAGGATCAGCCTTTCTTTTTGTTTGCCGGCCCCTGTGTCATTGAATCGGAGGGGTTTGCGCTTGATACCGCGGGCGAAATCAAACGCATCTGCGACAAACTGTCCATCCCCTTTGTTTACAAGTCGTCTTACGACAAGGCGAACCGGACATCGATTACTTCCTTTCGGGGACCGGGAATGCTGCAAGGCTTGAAGATTCTCGAGAAGGTTCGACAACAAATTGGCGTCGAAGTATTGACCGATGTTCACTCACCCGAAGAGGCGGCGCAGGCAGCCGAGTATGTTGATGTCATCCAAACCCCGGCGTTTCTTTGTCGTCAGACCGATCTTATCACTGCTGCGGCTGCAACAGGCAAGCTCGTCAATATCAAAAAGGCGCAATTTCTGTCACCGCAGGAGATGACCCACGTCGTGGCCAAAGCAATCAGTGCGGGCGCTGAGGATCGTGTGACAGTTTGTGAACGGGGGTCGAGTTTCGGCTACAACAATCTGGTTGTTGACATGCGCTCGCTCGCAATCCTGCGTGAAACAGGCTGTCCTGTCGTTTTCGATGCAACACATTCAGTACAGCTGCCGGGCGGCAGTAACGGTAAGTCAGGCGGTCAGCGGGAATTCGTTCCGACCCTCGCGCGGGCAGCCATTGGCTGTGGTGTCGCGGGATTATTCATGGAGACCCATCCGGATCCGGATACCGCACTAAGCGACGGCCCAAATGCCTGGCCTTTGGGTCAGTTAGAGAATTTACTAGAGGACTTTAAGGCCATTGATTTTGTCGTAAAAAATCGTATTACACAAGTTTAGGCACACAAATGAGAATTCTTATGGAAGCCAATTTATGACAACTCCCAGGATCAATACGGTTGAAGCCATTGAAGTTCTGGATTCGCGCGGCAATCCGACGCTGGAGGCCGAAGTAACCCTGACCGATGGTGCCACTGGTGTCGCAGCAGTACCATCAGGCGCATCGACCGGAATCCGAGAGGCTTTGGAGTTGCGCGATGGCGACCCGAAGCGATATTTCGGCAAAGGTGTATTGAATGCGCTCACTCACGTCAATGATGAAATTGCCGCTTGCATTTGCGGAATGTCGCCATTTGACCAGGCTCAAATTGACCAGGCAATGATCGAGCTTGACGGAACCGAAAGCAAGAGCCGTCTGGGTGCCAATGCGATTCTTTCTGTTTCAATGGCCGTTGCCAGAGCCGCTGCCAATTCTACCGGCACCCCTTTGTATCAGCATCTGGGTGATGAGAATTCGGTTACCATGCCGGTGCCTTATTTCAACATACTCAATGGCGGCGCGCATGCCAATAACAGCGTTGACATTCAGGAGTTCATGATCGTACCCAGGCGTGCCCCCAGTTTTCGCCATGCTTTGCGCGTTGGTGTTGAAGTTTACCATGCGCTTCGTACCTCGCTTGATGCGCAGGGTTTCAGCACCGCGGTCGGTGATGAAGGGGGATTTGCACCGGATCTAAAGTCCAACGAGGAAGCTTTGCGCCTCATTATGGCGGCGATTGAAAAGGCTGGTTACGTGCCCTTTGATGAAGTCGCGATTGCACTCGATGTGGCGAGCTCTGAACTTGTGAAGGATGCCGGTTATTTTCTGGCGTCGGAGCAATTGCACCTGACAGGGTCTCAATTCATCGACAGACTTGAGTCATGGGTAGACCAGTATCCGATTGTTTCCATTGAGGACGGCATGGCTGAACAGGATTGGCAAGGCTGGAGTGAGCTAAGCCGAAGACTAGGTGATAGGGTTCAGTTGGTGGGTGATGATTTGTTCGTGACTGACGCGGGAATTCTGCAAGAAGGGATCGATCAGTCGATCGCAAATGCAATCCTGATCAAACTAAACCAGGTCGGCACAGTTTCGGAAACGCTTGCGACGGTATCGTGTGCGAAAAATGCAGACTATGGCGTCATGATTTCGCATCGTTCAGGCGAAACTGAGGACAGCATAATTGCTGACCTTGCGGTTGCAACGGGGGCAGGGCAGATCAAGTCCGGTGCCCCATGTCGTTCGGACCGCACTGCCAAATACAACCGTCTGCTGAGAATTGAAGCGCAACTTGGACCAAGGGCCGATTACCCACCTAATATTTAACTCGGTCTCAGAAAATTGATAATACAGAGCAAGAGAAAGCTGATTTTGTTATTCGCGCTGATTTTTGTTGCGTTAGCGCTTCAGTTCACTTTTTGGTATGGAAAGAACTCGGTAAGCACCCTTAAGGAAACTCAGGCTTTGATTGAAGCTGAAGACGGCCAGCTTGAAGAGCTGCAGAAGCGAAACAGTGTCTTGACTGCGGAAATTGTCGACCTTAAGACGAAAGGCGAATCGATGGAAGAACGAGCGAGAATGGAGTTGGGCTACATCAAGGA